>NZ_AUGI01000025.1 GCF_000422585.1 Hugenholtzia roseola DSM 9546 | reverse complement strand
AATTTGACAAAACTTTGACAAAATAAGGCTTTTTACAGAACTTAACATTACTGGGGTTTGGGGTGGGGTGCATTTAAGACTTTTATCGTTGCAACAACGCCCTCTTTTCGCTAAAAAATGCAATTTTGGTAGATTTTTATTTTACTAAAATAAACTATATTTTTACAAAAATGTATAAAAATTTCACTCATCTGTTTTTTTTGCCTATCCTTTTGGCGATTGTTTTTGTGGCAGAAGCGCAAAAAAAGGTCGTTGTGCCAACTGAAAAAATCGATTCCCTGCTGCTGCACTTCGAAAAACACGACAGAATAAAGGGGAGTCTTTCTATTTTTCAAAATGGAAAAGAGGTCTATCTCAAATCTTTTGGGCAGCCGCAACAGTCGGAATCGCCTACTTTGTACCAAATTGGTTCGGTAACCAAACTTTTTACGGCAGTTCTCATTTTTGATTTGATAGAAAAAAAACGCCTCGATTTGCAAACGTCTTTGGCTACTTTCTACCCCCAAATGCCTCAGGCTGAAAAGATTACCGTTCAACACCTGCTCGAACACAAAAGCGGCTTAGGCGATTACACCCAAAAAGAGGACAGTCTTTTTTGGCTTGTCGGAAAAAAGTGGGAAGAAACAGCTATCTTAGAAGAAATAAAAAAACAAGGCGTACAGTTTGAGGCAGGCACACAGACGGCTTATTCTAATTCGGCTTATTTTCTTTTGGTCGGAATTTTAGAAAAAATACACCAAAAGCCTTATTATCAGATTCTAAACCAAAAGATAGAAACTGTTTTGAAGCCAACTTCCGAACGCTTATTGAGTGCGCAAGAGCCGAATTGGGCGCGTTTGAAGGCTGAAAAAGTGTTTAATTCCTACGAATACAAGGGCGATACAAAGGAATGGACTTTGATAGAAGATTTCGAATTTGCCAACGTGGTAGGAGTTGGCGATTTGGCAGCTTCGCCTACTACTTTAAACCGTTTGATGGTGGCACTTTTTGAGGGCAGCCTTTTAGAGCCGAGCAGCCTCGAAAAAATGCTTCCCACAGCCGACGAGCCTACTTTTGGGCGTGGCTTGATGCGGATTCCTTTCTATCAAATTAGGTATTGGGGGCATGGCGGCGATACCTATGGCACGCATACGATTTTAGCCTATCAGCCTGAAAATCAGACAAGTATTGCCCTGTGTGTCAATGCACAGCGATATTCTCACAATGAGCTTATGATAGGCGTTTTGAGCCAACTTCATAGTGTAGCCTTCGAATTGCCAGACTTCAAGCCCCTACTTTCCTACACAGAAAACGAACTGCAAGCCTATGAAGGGACTTATAGCAGCGAGGATTTTCCGCTCCAAATCAAGATTTGGGTAGAAGCAGGGGCATTGAGGGGACAAGCCACAGGGCAGCCCGATTTTCCTTTACTTTCCTACCAAAAAGACGTTTTCGAGTTCGAATTAGCCAAACTCAAATTGCACTTTGAGCCTCAAAAAGATAAAATGACCCTTTATCAGGCAGGCATGGCAATAGAGATGCAGCGTCAGCGATAGAAAAGGGCGCGTCGGGTCTTGTTTTTAAGTCAGATTTTCCACTTTTTTCACTTTTCAGATGCAAGCAAATCGAAATAAAATTGTTTCAGCCCAAGATGCTGCTTCTTTGGTGCAGTCGGGCGATTTACTCGTTACGGGGGGCTTTGTGGGCATAGGTTTTCCCGAAGCCTTAGCGATTGCCTTGCAGGAGCGTTTCCTCAATACGGGCTATCCGCAGGGGCTTACCCTTTTCTATGCCGCAGGGCAGGGTGATGGCAAAACGCGCGGACTCAATCACCTTGCCTATCCTACCCTTATCAAGCGCGTGATTGGCGGACATTGGGGCTTAGTGCCACAACTGGGGCAGCTTGTTCTCAAAAACCAAATCGAGGGCTATAATCTGCCGCAGGGTGTGATTTCGCACCTTTTCCGCGATATTGCCGCTGCAAAAGCAGGCACAATTTCGAAAGTGGGTTTGCATACCTTCGTAGACCCGCGCATAGAGGGCGGCAAGATGAACAACCTAACCGAAGAAAATTTGGTAGAGTTGGTAGAATTGGCAGGCGAAGAATACCTTTTCTACAAAGCTCCCAAAATAGATGTCGCCTTTTTGCGTGGCACAACGGCAGACGAGGCGGGCAATATCACGATGGAAAAAGAAGCCCTTTCTTTGGAAGCCTTAGCCATTGCACAGGCAGCCAAAAATAGCGGTGGTATCGTCATTGTGCAGGTAGAAAGGGTTACGACGCGCCACAAACTGCACCCCCAGATGGTGGTCATTCCCAGCATTTTGGTCGATGCCGTTGTGATTGCACCTGCCGAGCATCATCAGCAGACCTTTTCAGAAACCTATAATCCTGCCTATACGGGCGATATTAGTGTTCCCAATTCGCTAATTGCCCCTTTGGAATTAGATGAGCGCAAAATTATTGCACGCCGCGCCGCCCAGATGCTCAAAATCAATTCTATCGTCAATTTGGGAATCGGCATGCCCGAAGGAGTGGCTTCGGTGGCAAACGAAGAAAATATTTTGGACTTTATCACCCTGACGGTAGAACCCGGCGGTATCGGCGGTATTCCTGCTTCGGGGCTTAGTTTTGGGGCAGTAGCCAATGCACAGGCGATTATTTCACAGCCCTCGCAATTTGATTTTTATGATGGCGGCGGCTTAGACCAAGCCTTTTTGGGCATGGCAGAGGTGGATAGGGAGGGAAATGTCAATGTGAGCCGCTTTCACAATCGCATTGCAGGCGCAGGAGGTTTTATCAATATCAGCCAAAATGCAAAGGCAGTCTATTTTTTGGGAACTTTCGCAGCCAAAGCCCAAGTGGAGGTGCAGGAAGGCGCACTCAAAATTGTAGAAGAAGGCACGCATTTTAAGTTTGTGGAAAAAGTAGGGCAAATTACTTTCAGTGGCAAGTATGCCCAAATGCGAAAACAGACCGTTTATTACATCACCGAAAGAGCCGTTTTCAAACTGGTAGAGGGCGGACTTCTGTTGATAGAAATTGCAAAAGGCATAGATTTGGAAAAAGACGTATTGGAAAAAATGGCATTTCTCCCCCAAATTGCCCCCGATTTGAAGCAGATGGATAGCCGTCTTTTTGCCCCTGCCCTGATGAAACTAAGGCGCGAAGAAAAGCTCGACTTTTCCAATCGCGTGCATTACAACGCCTCAAATAATACACTCTTTCTCAATTTGGAAGGCATTAGCCTTTTTACCGCTGCCGACGTGCCGCCTTTGCAAGCCTATTTGGTGAGCGAATATGATAAAATTGGTAGGAAATTTAATATTGTCGTTAATTACGACAACTTCTTTATCGGAAAAGATGCCGAACCCGCCTATTTCGAAATTTTAAAGCACAACACCGAAAAATATTTCCTTTCCGCTACTCGTTACTCTACCAACGCCTTCTTCCGCCGCAGCGAAGCGGCTAATTTTGCCGCCGTCAATGCCAAACTTTATGCCAGCAGCCTTGAAGCCTTGCAGCACCTATAAAGGCAGCCCAAGCCATTTTGGTCTTGTGCGGTCTTGCTTTTTTGCCAAATTTCTTTCATAACATATCTTAAACCCTTATTTTTGCGTTATAGAAGCAAAGTTTGCTTTTGCCCATCTTCACCCTTAAATTTTCTTTATCCTATGAAAATCTACTCAAAAATTGTAGTGGCGACGCTTTTAGTAGCACTTACGGTTTTGGCTTCTTGTTCCTACAAAACTTGCCCTACCTACGCCAAAAATCAAAATCAGGCGGCTGCGAAAAATTACTAAGCGCATTTTTCCATTTTTTTCGGCGTTGTTACAACGATAAAAGCCTTAAATGCACCCCACCCCAAACCCCGCCCCCATAGGGCGGGGCTTTGATTCGGAATCATTTTTTTTGCATAAATGCAAAAAAAATGATTTTGTTTTCGAACCCTCCCCTATGGGGGAGGGCAGGGTGGGGGTTCAGGAGGCTTGTGCGAAGCACAAAACCTCGTTTTTTGACTTTCTGACCGTTATAGCAACGCCATTTTTTCCGAAAAAAAAGACAAGCCGATTGAAACGCTCAATCGCTTGTCTTTTTATTTTTTTATCAAAATAAAAACCAAATAAGGCAAAAATCCTACCTTGTATCGCACCAAACTCCCCAAATTAGGAGCAGAAAGGGCTAAAAAAAGAGCCATCAGCAAAATAAAAATCCAGAGGCTTAGGTGTAGCAGTGCCAATTCAGAGCCGCAGTTTCGCGCCTTATTTTTTAGGTAGGCTAAAAAAAGCAGTAGCAAAAGCCAATTTTCTACCGCTGCCAAAGGCGAAAGAAGGGCAGAAAAAAAAGATTGTTTTTTGTTTTCCCACAAAAAAGGACGAAAAAGTCCTGCCCAGAGTGCGGCAGGCGCATTTTTTAATATCGAACCCCAAGTAGGTGTTAAGTTTTGATACCGAACCAAGTTATGAGCAGGCGTAGCCGCTGCAATTTGGTCGTGGCTAATTACGATAACGCGCAAAAGGCGGTCGGGTTTGAATTTGGGGTGCAAAAAAGGCAAAAGCGCAAGACCCAAAAAGCCAATTCCAACAAAAAAAAGCACCCTGCTCCAAAAAGACGACAAAAAGGAAAGGCGATTTTGAAAAAAAGTAGAAAAAGTAGATTTGAAGCCTGCCCTAAAAAAAAGTTTTTCTACCCAAAAAATAATGCCGTAGCTTATCAAAATTCCAAGCCAAGCCCCTACATAATAGAACTTTATTTTCCAAAGTGCGATTGTAATAACTCCAATCCATAACCCTTGCAGCCCTTTTTTGTAGAAACTTTCACTTTTCCAAAGGTGCGTTTTTTGTAAAAAAAAAGCCCACATAAAACCCATGCCGCCCACTAAAAGGGCTTCTTTCAAGATGCCACTGCTCCAAAAAACAACCGAAGGAAAGAGGAAAAAGGCAATTCCCAACGCCCTTACGCTTTTTGAATGGGTAGAAAGTGCTGCATTTTTTGTTTTTTTTGCGTTTAGCTGCAAAAGCGAAAGCCAACTTTCTGCGGCGGCAGCCAAACCTGCAAAGCTAAAAAGAGAGAAGTAGGCACTGCAAATCCAATAGTTTTTGCCCGAAATCAGAACCAAAAAACTCAAGATTTGGATTAGTAATAGGGAGCGGTCTTCGCGCAAAGGTGCAAAGGCTTGTCCCTCGAAGTTCAAAAGAAGTTTTGTATATTGCCAAAGGTTTCCTTCGCTGGCTTCTACTAAGTGTCGCGCCTGTGTGAAAAAATAAAACGTGTCGCCCTCTTGATAGTGCCACTGGTAGAAGATTCCTACGCCAAGCCCTGCCGCTATTTTGAGCGGAAAGCCCAAGCGCAAATAGTGGCGCAAAAGGCTATGGCGGCTTTTTTGCCACAATCGACAATAGAGCCAAACGAAAAAAAGCAGGTGCAAAAGGCTAAGAAGTAGGGACATGACAAAGCGAAGGGGAAGAAGGTAGAGCCTCGCGTGAGTTTTATCAAAAATTAAGCTACTTTCGGATTTCGCCCTTTTTAGAAAAAAATAGGGAAAGACCGAATCATTGAAAATACCAAAAATATGAAAAAAATGACTCCTTTACACGCTTTTTTGAAGCCTACATATCTTGCTTGCTATCCGCTTTGGCAAAGTTGGATAAGTGGCTGTCTTTTACTTTTCCTGACGCTGCTGCCTTTTCAGGTGCAGGCGACACACATACGCGCAGGCGACCTAACGGCAGAGCGCATCTCGGAAGCAGGGCTTACCTATCGCTTTACCGCAACCATCTACCGCGACGTAGGAGGCGTAGATGCAGACCCCGAAATTGAATTTAAGTTTGGCGATTTGGCTACCCAAATGGTGCCTTTGGCTTCGCGCCAAAATATTGGAAATGCGACAGAAAGGCTTACTTATATCACTACCTTCACCTTTCCCGGGGCAGGGCAGTATGATGTAGGCGTTTTTATCCGAAATAGAAACGAAAATGTGCGCAACATTCCCAACTCGGTCAATGTGCCGTTTTATATCGAATCGACGTTTCTTATCAATCCTTTTTTGGGTCTGAATCGCTCGCCTATTCTCTTAGTTCCCCCTGTGGATTTGGCTACCAAAGACCAGCTTTATATTCACAACCCCGGTGCTTACGACCCTGACGGTGATAGCCTTGCCTTTCGTTTTGTCTTGCCCAAACGCAACAAAAATCAGCCCGTAGATGGTTTCAGACCCTTAGATGACCCTATTTTTGGCGGCGCAAGTACAGATGGCGGTGTCGTTACGGCGACGCTAAATGCTTTCAACGGCGATTTGATTTGGGACACGCCTGCACAGACAGGGCAGTACAATGTCGCCTTTATTGTAGAGGAGTGGCGTGATGGTATTTTGATTGGGCAGGTCAATCGCGACATGCAAATTATCGTCCGCGACAATCCTAATAAGCCGCCCAAACTGCAAATTCCGCGCGATACCTGTGTCGTAGCCGAAACTTTTTTGGAAGACCGTATTATCGGTACAGACCCCGACGGCGATAGAGTGAGTCTAACGGCTTATAGTGCGCTTTTTGCCGAAGCGAATCTTATCAGCGTGCCACCGCGCAATTATGCAGAATTTGAGGTTTTGGGTTTGCAGCCGCCCAACGGACGCGAAGAAGCCGATTTTCGTTGGCAGACCGTCTGTGAAGATGTGCGCCTACAACCCTATTTCGTAACCTTCAAAGCCGAAGACAATCCGCCTCGCACTGTGGATAGGTTAGCCGATTTGCAGACTTGGGGAATTACTGTGGTCGGTCCTGCGCCTGATACCCTTTATGGCGATTTGGATATTGTCAATTCCGCCATTCGCTTATTTTGGTTCAATTATCAATGTCCTAATGCAAGCCAAATGACGGTCTGGCGCAGGGAAGGTTCGTTTGATTTTGTGCCTGATAATTGCGAAACGGGCTTGCCTGCCTATACGGGTTATCGTCAGATTGATGCCGTAGATATCAACCAAACTACTTATTACGACGACAACGGCGGCAGAGGCTTGGAAAAAGGCAAGACCTACTGTTACCGCATCTTTGCCATTTTTCCTTTACCGGGGGGAGGCGAAAGTTATGTTTCGGAAGAGTTTTGCCTTACCATTCCTACCAATGCGCCCTATTTGACCAATGTTAGTATAGAGGATACGGATACGGCGGAGGGTGAAATTCTTGTCCGTTGGGCTACGCCACGCGATATCGACACTACCGTCTTCAAACGCCCTTATACCTACACCCTTTCGCGTGCAGAAGGCTTTACAGGAGGGCAAAATTGGGCTGCCGTAGGGGGACTTTTCAATGAAAATGATACCACTTTTATCGATACGAACCTAAATACGACAGACCAAGTCTATAACTACCGCGTTACCCTTTTTGCAGAAGGAGCTGTTGTAGATTCTTCGGCTTCGGCATCTTCGGTGCGCCTTTCGCTCAATTCTACCGAAAGTAGTATCAATCTTTCTTGGCAGGCAGAAGTGCCTTGGACAAACTCTATTTCGCGCTTTCCCTTTCACTACATTTATCGGGCAGAGCGTGATGCGGCGGGCAATTTAAGTCCTTTGGTCTTGTATGATAGCGTCAATGTGTCAGAAGGGGGCTTTTCCTATCGCGATGAAGGGCGCAATCAAAATCCGCTTTTGCCCAAAACGGATTACTGTTATTACGTCATGACGCAGGGCAGTTATGACCGCCCCGATATTTTTGAGCCGCTACAAAACAAGTCGCAACTCATTTGTGGGCAGTTATTAGATTTAGAGCCACCTTGCAACCCTTCGGCTTTTACGGTCTTAGAGGTTTTGGATTGTAGTACGATAGATTTCACCGATAGCCGTTTTTGTACTGATAGTTTGTATCAAAATCGCCTAACTTGGCAAGCCTTTGCCGACCCTGCTTGCGACCCTGATATTATCGGCTATCGCCTTTATTTTGCGCGTTATGAAACCGATTCGCTTACGCTTCTGCTGCAAACGCCTGATACCTTTGCCCTTCATGAACAGGTGCGCTCGTTGGCAGGCTGCTATGCGGTTAGTGCAGTAGATGCGGCAGGAAATGAAAGCCCTTTGAGCAATCGCATTTGTTTGGATAATTGCCCTAACTACGCACTGCCCAACGTTTTTACGCCCAATGGCGATGGCATCAACGATACCTTCCGACCTTTCGATTGCCCTGCTTTTGTGCGCAAAGTCGAGTTTGTTGTCTATAACCGTTGGGGTAGGAAAGTCTATGAAAGTCAGGACGACATCTTTCTGAATTGGGACGGAAAAGCCCTCACTGGAAAGCCCCTACCCGATGGCTTGTATTATTACGAAGCCAAAGTTTCTTTTAATCGCCTCGCCCCTGATGCCGAAATCGTAACCCAAAAAGGTTGGGTTCAGATTTTGAGTCAGGAGAGTGAAAAAGGATTTTAAAAAATCGAGCAGTCATCAAAAAGTGCTTTTGCGAGGATAGTCTGAAAATAAGCAAACCTAACAGTTTTTGAAAACTGTTAGGTTTTGTTTGTTCTTACACAATTCATTCTAAAATTTCCTTTATTTTTTCTCTTTCTTTTGCATAATCAATATAGCCGCCTTTTCGTTTGCATTTTGGCTCTTCGAGTAGCCTATCTATGCGCTTCCAAATTTGCGGACTTACTTGGGTGGATTTTTCAAATAAAAAAGGCAGCATTTGTAGGAGTGTGCGCTGTGTTAGGCAAATATCTTCCATTTGGTAGCTTTCCTCGAATTGATAGCGGCTGTTATCGCGGTTATTATGCCATGCCCAAGCGTGCGCATTGTAGGTAAGTACCGCCTCAAAATGGCTTGTTTGCAGGGTGCTGTCCAAACAAATGGCAGCGAGCAACTCTACCAAACGGGTATGATTCTTTTGAGGAAAGTTTTGTTTGGGCTGTGGAATAAGGTTTGTGGTAGCGGCAAGCGTCGATTTCCAAAGAAATTCCACCGATAGTCCTCTTTGATAAATATGCTCATCGAACCTCAAAATAAAAAGTTCTAAGGCGTTTCTGCCCTGAAAGTCTTTACGTTGTAGGTAGGATAAAAAATCATTCATTTTAGATTGTGCAGCGATATGTTGAAAATATTGAATTAGTTGCTGCTCTTTTTCGTCGGTCAGACCCTGATTGAGTAGGGCGATACTTGCTTCGGCGTGCTGTTCGGTGGTATTCGCAACGGTTTGGGGGGCGTAGGTTTTCCATTGTGCCGTAAGTGGATTGTGATGAGGCGCGTCAAAAAAACTGCCCGATAGAAGATAAAAAACAGCCGTTAGGAATAGCGGAACAAGTACGAAAAAGAACAAAGCCAGTCTTTTGAGTAGGGAGTATCCTGATTTTTTTGCCATTTTAGTTTTAAAAATAAAAAGTATTTTTCAAAAATGTGTAATAATTTGAAAATAAACACCTTCGCCTGCCTGCCAAAAGTACAAAATCGCGCTCAATTTTCCAATTTCTACCCAAAGACAAGCCGCGACAAACTTTCCTATCTGCTTTCAAGCCCTGCCACAAACGGTATATCTGCTATTTTATTCGTAACTTTGCAGCCTCAAACGCATCTTTTCACCCAATAGCGATTTCAAAATCGCGCTCCTACCCATGACTACTACCATTCGCCAAATACAAGAGGAGATTGTGGAAGAGTTTGCTCTCTTCGATAACCCCAATGATACCTACACTTATATTATTGAAATTGGTAAGCAACTTTCTAAACTAAATCCTGATGCTTATTTGGAACAAAATTTGGTAAAAGGCTGCCAATCCAAAGTGTGGCTCACCTCCGAAATGGAAGAAGGCAGAGTTTTGTATGCCGCCGACAGCGATTCTACACTTGTCAAAGGGCTTATTGCGCTCCTGATTCGCGTGCTTTCGAACCAAAAACCCGAAGAAATTGCTGCCGCCGACCTCTTTTTTATAGAAAAAATAGGCTTAGGGCAGATGCTGACCATGAACCGCGCCAACGGTTTAGCTGCCATGATAAAACAAATGAAGCTCTACGCCCTTGCGTATCAAAACCAAATCATGTAATTTGCGTTATTTGGAATAAGAACAAATAAAACCAAAAACGCTTCATGCCCAATCCTTCAAAAGAGAGCCTTTCTAATGCCGAAGGGCTGCCGCAACCCCTTAGCGAACAAAACCCCGCCCCAATTTCTCATCAAACAACCAATCAAGCGTCTAATCAAATGATAGAAGAACTGCAAACTTTGCCAGAGGCAGACAAAAAACAAGCAAATGAGTCACCTGCTTCTTCACAATCCAACGCCGATTCGCCTTCTATCACGATGTACGATAGGGTCTTGAACGCTCTTAGAAGCATCTATGACCCCGAAATTCCTGTCGATATCTATGAACTTGGGTTGATTTATGAAATTAACTTGCGCCGCCTTGTTCCCCAAGCCGAACAGTACGCCGTCTTTGTTCGCATGACCCTTACTTCCCCAAATTGCCCCTCGGCAGAGGAAATTCCCGTTGAGGTCAAACAAAAAATTAGTGCCATTAGTGGCGTAGCGGAAGTGGAATTAGAACTCACCTTCGACCCGCCCTACACAACCGACATGATGTCGGAAGCGGCAAAATTGCAGCTTGGTTTTATGTAAGTTGCTTGTTTTTCTTTTTCTTTTGATTTACTTTCTTTTAAATATAAAACTATGTATCCCGAATCTCTAACCGCGCCCATGAAAGCCGACCTCACTTCGGCAGGCTTCCAAGACCTTTCCACCGCCCAAGACGTAGAAGTGGCTTTGGCACAAAAAGGCGTGACGCTTTTAGTCGTCAATTCGGTCTGTGGTTGTGCCGCAGGCGCAGCCCGTCCCTCGGTAAAGTTGGCGGTTTCGCAGGCAGCGAAGCGTCCCGACCACTTAGTTACCGTTTTTGCAGGCGTGGATAAGGAAGCCACCGCTAAGGCGCGTGAGTATATGTTGCCTTTTCCTCCTTCTTCGCCCTCTATCGCGCTTTTCAAAGATGGCGAAGTCTTGCACGTAGTAGAACGCCACCACATAGAAGGACGTAGCGCACAAGCTATCGCGCAGCACTTAGTTTCTGTTTTCGAAGAAGTTTGTGCCTAAGGTCTTTATTTTGAATAAAATACAGTTTTAAGTCTGAAAGACCCCTAACGCTAAAAATGGTTAGGGGTCTTTTTTGGTTTAGTAAGATAGGTTACTAAAAAAATTACAAAACGTTCAAAGATTGTTCTTTTATTTTTTCTAATTCTTCCTTCATTTCCACTACCCAACGTTGGATAAGGGCATGATTTGCCTTTGCGCCGATTGTGTTGATTTCACGCCCTATCTCTTGACTGATAAAATTGAGCTTTTTGCCGCTGGCTTGTGGGGCTTGTAGCTCCTGACGGAAGTAGTCGAGATGGCTTTGAAGGCGCACTTTTTCTTCGCTAATGTCTAATTTTTCTATGTAATAGATAAGTTCTTGCTCAAATCTATTTCTATCAAAATGCTCTGACTTAGTAAATTCTCCTAACTGTTTTTCCAATCGCTCCCTTACACTTTGCTGCCTTTCAGGGTCTTTTTCCGAAATCCATTGCAGCCGTTCTTCTATGGTTTCGAGGCAGGTGTGAAATTGTTTTTCCAAGTTTTTGCCCTCTTCCAAGCGAAACTGGTCGCATAGAAGCAAGGCTTTTTCTACTAATTCTAAAATCAATACCCAATATTTGTCGCGCTCTGATTCTACCTGCGAAGTAGAAATATAGGCTTCGGGTAGCCCCAAGACCAAGCGAAATAAGTCGTCTTTGTTTGCGCCCACTTCGGTAGCCAAGCCTTCTAATTCGCGATAGTAGGCTTTGATAAGGTTGGTATTGGGTCTGATAGGGAGCTGCACGCTGGTCTTGTCTGCAAATTTAAGACTTAGGTGGATTTTGCCACGTTCCAAAATTTTCCCTATTAAGTTCTTGACTTCCAACTCTTTATCTAAAAAGCCGCCTACGCTGCGGTAGCTCATGTCTAAGAATTTGGAATTGACCGAGCGCACTTCTACGGCTATCGAGAGTGTTTCTGTTTCGTGAGCTGCCGAGCCGAAGCCCGTCATGGATTTCAACATAAATTTGAAGCGGATAAAGTAGAGATAAACGTAAAGATGGCAAGCCTATGGGGTAGAGTTATGAGCCTGCCAAACAAAGATACGTATTTTTTTCAAAAAAAACTTTTTTGCCAAGAAAGTGAAATTTCAAAACTTTACTTTATTTTTTAATAAATATTTTTTTTACAAAAAAGAGAAAAAATCCAAAATGGGATTGGTCAAGCCACTGCAAAATAGAATTTTCTATTACCAAATTTTGAACAAATCTTGAAAACCAAAAAAAGCAAAGAAAAATGGCTTGTAGGTAAAACTTAAAGGCTTAATAATCGTTAAAAAACAGTATCTTCCATTCCACCAACTAAAAATATGAATCATAGTACCGAAAACGTAACCCTTTTGGCGCAGTTTATTACAGACGTGCTAACGGCGGTAGAGGCTCTCAACTTGCAAATTGATTCTGAATTTGTAGCAGAAATCAAAACAAAAGCCGACCTAACAGACCCCTACAATCAAGTGCCAATGCAGGCGTACAACGACCTTTGCGCTTGGGTAGAACAGCATTTGGGGCGGGACGCTATCGTCTCGGTTGGGGAGCAGATAGGCAAAACTGTCTATCAAATTTTATTAGAAAACAACTTAATTTCTGAATTAGCTTCGGTAGAAGAAATTTTAGGGGGCTTAGAAATTGCCGCCTCTTCCACCATTCAAGACCCCCAAGAACGCGGTTGGGATATTTTAGAAAATGGCACAAATACGGCTTTGATGCGCCGCACGCAAACTTTTAACAGCCTTTTACAGTTCGGACTTTTATACGGTTTGGTAGCGCAAGCTCCTGCCATTGATGTAGATTCTATCGATATTTTTTATGAAAAATCTATCGCGCAGGGTGATGATTTTGACGAATATAGAATTAAATGGAGTATGAATTAAAAACATTTTTAAAATCAGAAAAATCTGACATGCACTTTTCCAGTCTTCTTACAACGGTTAGAAGGGCAAGAAACAAGGTTTTCTACTTTGAATAAACCTATTGAACCAACCCTGCCCCAATAGGTAGTGATGTTAAATTTGGTGAAAAGTCTTGTTTTATTACAGTTTTTTCAAATTTGACACGAAATGAAATTTAGACTTAAACCCTAAGGGTCTTCAAGACCCTTAGGGTTTGGGGCATAGGACAAGGCATTGCCTTTTCTGCCATGAGATTGAAATAATAAATCAAATTTTTTTAATAGATAAAACTTAGTCTTTCACTACGATTGTATCGCTCCACGAATCGCCTAACGTTTTAGGGTCTTGGCGATTGAGCAGGAAGCGCAAAGGCTCGAAGGGTAGTGAGAGGGTTTTTTTAAAAGATTGCAGCAAATTCGCGCTTTCGCCTGTGCTTCTATCTATGCTTCTCAATCCTACAATGCGTTTGCCAATGCTTTTGCCGCCGATAAAATCGCGTGCCAATAGTGGAATTGTACCTACGATGATGCCTATAAAAATAACAAGTCCTTCAAAAAATAAGCCAATACTACCTAAACTTTGAACAATATTTAGAATAAATCCGATAATTTGTATCCAAATTCCGCCTAAAATAGGCAAGACCATCATATCAATAAAAAGAGCCAAAAGGCGTTCTTCTTTTTTGGCGTGTCGCAAGTCGGTTAGATTGTGTGCTACGTTTTTGCTTTTGGAAAGGGTCAGGCTCTGACTTTTGGGAAATTGTGCCAACGTTTGCCCCTGCCCACAATGCTGATTGCCCATATATTGCCACGATTCGAGCAGGAAAGCCGACCTGCAAGCGGCGCAAAAAACTATCGAATCGCCTGCCACGAAAGCCTCGCCCGTAATGGGGTCTTGCCGTTCTTCTTTCAGGAAGTGCGCCTGCGCATAAGCGTCGATTTGATGTACGTGAGGGCGAAAGGTTGCCATAGGCAAAAGTTAAAGATAAAAGTTTCGAAAAGATGATTCGAGGCTAAAAATCGCTTTCACATAAAAAAACGCTTGACATCACTTTGCAGGAGTTTTACCAAATCTACCCAATTATCAAAATATTGAATACCATTTTCTAAGTAAGTTTCTATGAAGTGGCGCAATTCGCTAAGGAGGCGGTTGAGTTCGCGGCGGCGCGTTTCGCCCAAATCGGTGAAGGGGAGGAACGTTTTGACGCGCTCGCCCAAAATTTTGAGGTCTTCCTGCCAAAAGGGTTGATAGTTTTGCACTTGTTGGGTTAGGTGGTCTAAATAGTCTGCCAAAGAAGCTATTGCGGCTTCGATTTTTTCTTTGGAAAGCTGCCAATCTACCTTTTGCAGCTCGGCTTGCAGGTTTTGAAGTTGTTGTTTGAGAGTTTCCATCAAATTCGTTAGGTCTTTGAGTTGATAAAATGGTTTTATTTCGTATAGAAAATAATCGGCTTATTTTCTTATTCCAAATAAAGTGTAATGTTAGTGCCTTTCTGCAACCTTCCCCCCGGTGTGAGCGACTGCTTGCTTACCCTCCCTTTTCCTTTGAAGCTAACTTTAAGCCCTTGATTTTCAAGCAAATAAATAGCGTCGCGCAGGCGCATGCCCCTTACATCAGGGACAAGCCCTGCCTGTAACGGATTTTCTATCCAATGGATAGTCGGATTTTTTTCTTCGCCAATTTGCGTTCCTACCCAAAAACTCGAAGTTTGCGTCTGGTGCGCAATGCCAAGTTGGGTGCAGAGCAACTCTAAATCGGGGCGGTAGCCTGCTCGCACCACAGGCAGGCGGAAATAGAGCGAATCGCTTTGTTCGGTAGCCTTTTCCAAAGGCTGATGCACATATTTGAAATAGACCAAATCGGCGATGTCGGCAAAAATAGGGGCTGCAATTTCGGCAGCATATTTAAGGCGGTCATCTTTGGGTTCGTCTATGACTACGATACAAGAGTATTGTGGGTTTTCGGCAGGGAAATAGCCCACAAAAGAGGTGTAGTGTTCTTCGGTATAAACGCCGTCTTTTACCTTTTCCGAAGTGCCTGTTTTGCCTGCAATATTGTAGAGTTTGCGTCTGATGGTTTTGGCTGTGCCGCGTTCTACTACGCCCAAAAGCATCGCTTGTAGGGCTTGCAGGGTCTTATCCGAACAGATTTTTTCTTTCAAAACCTGCGTTTCGAATTCTTGTAGGGTCTTTCCTGCATAGGAAATGCGCTTGACAATTTGGGGGCGCACCAATTTCCCTTTATTCGCAATGGCATTGTAAAAGGCTAAGGTTTGCAGCGGCGCGATTTCCAATTCATAACCAATAGACATCCAAGGCAAGGTACTACCACTCCATTCCTTATCGTTGGGGCGACGAAAATAAGGCGTAGCCTCGCCTGCCATCTGAAAGCCCAAAGGCTGTGTAATGCCAAAATTGTCTAAATGTTGTAAAAATTTCTCTGGATTCTTTCTAAAATATTTCCACACCAAAAGCGACATTCCAACGTTAGACGACTTTTCAAAGACCTCCTGCACCGAAATTTTACCCAAAGGCGATACATCTTTCATAACCGCATCTTCGAAATATTTGTGCTTGCCATCGCCCGTCTGCACCGAATCGTTGAGCGAAATAATATCGGCAGCCTCCTCGAAAAGTGCCATCATCGAGGCTAATTTGAAGGTAGAACCCGGCTCGGCAGAACCCATGTTACCAACAGCATAGTTGTTGTTTTCTACATAATCGCCATTATTATTTTTACCTAAATTGACCATTGCCTTGATTTCACCACTTGCCACCTCCATGACAATGGCAGTACCGTAATTGGCTTGATATTTAATCAAATTTTGCTTCAAAAGGCGATGTACCGTATCTTGTAAGTGGATATCGAGTGAGGTTTCGATGTCTTTGCCATTTTCGGGGCGTACCTGCGAAACATTGCTAATCGGTCGCCAATAATCGCCTGCAATAAGTTCGTAAAGAGCTTCGCCATTTACCCCTGCCAAGTATTGATTGAATGAATATTCCAAGCCGCGCCCACTGACATCGGCACTGGTGTCTTCGCTCATAAAACCGACAGTACGGCGTGCTAAGTCTGCATAAGGCAGATGGCGTTTTTCTATTTTTTCTACAATAAGCCCCCCTTTTTTGCGCCCTTCACGCAAGATGGGAAAACTCTCTAAGCGTTTTTTTTGTTGATAATCTATCAATTTTTTGCTTAAAATCTTGTACTGCTTATTTTCTTTTCGCGCGGTACGCAATTCGGCTACGTACTCTTGTGCCGTCTTTTCGCCATAAAATTCTGCCAAGAGCAAGCCCAAGGAATCTACCCCTGCGGCAAAGACGCTGCTATCGGAGATGGTAGGGTCGAGGGCAGCACGATAAAAGGGTAGCGAAGTAGCCAAAAGACTACCGTCGGCGGCGTAGATATTGCCTCTGGTGGCTTCTACCACACGATTCTCTACGCCTCGCGCTTTGCTGCTCCACTTTTCGCCCTCGATAATCTGAATGGTCATGATTTTATAGACTACTAAAATTGCCAAAACAAACATGGCGATAAAGGAAACGCGCACGCGCAATAAAATGTCCGTTTTTACTCTCACAGCAGTTTTTTGTTTTTTAGGAAATAAACGCAGCAGGGAGTTGAAAAATACTAACCCCAAACAAAAATAGCAAATTCCTTTGAATTGCGCAGCTATCTTTATCTTTTTGGGTCTGAAAATCGCATTTTTTCGCCCTCCACCGTTGAATTTTTGCCCTTCGCCCGCTCATTGCCAAATTTTATGACCCAATTTAGAATTTTTAACGCTATTTTTTTGCGTTTGCCCCCCTCAAAACTGTAACTTTGAAGCCGCTCTTGCTACTGATTCGAAAAGTTATTTTTCTAAAATGCGTCCTGAAAAAGTAGAAAGCAGGCTTGCATAGGTAGAAATACAGATAGAAATAGAGAGAAAGCAGTTGCGCCCAAAACAATAAAGGGCTACCAGCGTTTTCTTTCGGTATGAAATAAGGCTTTGGGCGGCGCGTTTTGTGCGCAAAAGCACTTATTTGGCACTTTGCTTATTTGACACTTGGTAAGATACCTTTTCCGATTCTTTTTCTGACCCTTTACACTTCCCCCCTACTCACCCACAAATAATCATGAAACAGACCTTTATCGTCATTCCGTTTTTTATTTTATTGATTTTATTGGCTTTGCAACAGGTTTTTAGCCAAGTACAGCTTCCTGCGCCCAGCCCTTCGGCTTCGGTTTCCCAAACTTTTGGCGTAACGAAAGTAAGTGTGGATTATTCCTCGCCTGCGGTACGTGGTAGAAAGGTTTGGGGCGAGCTTGTTCCCTTTGGGCAGCTTTGGCGCACAGGTGCGAATAGCCCTACACAGGTTAGTTTTTCTACGCCTGTACGTGTGGGAGGCAATGCCCTTGCCGCAGGCACTTACACGCTCATGACGATTCCAAACGAAAAAAATTGGACAGTTATTTTTAGTAAAGACGAAAAAAAGCGCGGTATTTTTGGCTATGACCAAGCCGAAGATGTAGCCCGTTTTGAGGTTGCCCCTACAAAAGCGGCTGAAAATCAGGAGCATTTGGTCTTTACCATTGTACCCAACAACGAAAAGAAAGCGACCCTTCGTTTGGAATGGGAAAACTTGCGTCTGGACTTGCCGTTGGAATCTGATACGCATGCGCATACCTTAGCCAACATCGAGGCTTCTATGAAAAAAAGCGGCGGTCTTTGGTACGATTACGCTGTTTCTGCCGAATATTATGCTAAAAATAATCACAACTTAGAAACTGCCAACCAGTGGGCAAGCACTTCTCTTACTTTGCAGCCCAAGCACTTTTTCAATAAGTGGGTCATGGCAAAGGTATTAGCGGCTCAAAACGATTTTGCAGGCGCAGCGCGTTATGCCAAAGAAGCAAAGGCTTTTGGCGACGAAAACCCAAGCGGTTTTTATGATGTCTATAAAGAGGAAATTGCCAAAAGTTTCGAAGACTGGTCTAAAAAGGCAAAGTAAAGTTTAAATAAAAATTGATACCTATTTGGGTCTTTTTTGGGGTTTTGTTGGGCTTATCAGAAATAGCCTGACAAAGCCCTTTTTTGTGGTGATGTTGAAACTTTTTTCTATTGGGGTCTAATTTTCAGCCTTCAATAGCCGTTTATTTTATTAGAAAAAATCCATTCAAACCTGTAAAATCTGTATTATCTGTGTTCTTTTTCAATTTAGTAAAAGCTAAAAAAAATCTCCTATTTTAGCTAAAAAATCGGTGATGGAAAAGCCTCTGCCCTCGAAATAACGTATCCAAACGTGTGTCAGGGTGCGTCTAAATTGTAGGAATATCCAAAAAAACAACCCAAAATAAAGCAAGATACTTATCCATTTAGCGTATCGTGGGCTGTATTTTCCAAATACACTTACGCCTGCCGAAACACTTTTGAGCAACAACATACCAAAAAAGGGATACAAGGGAAAAAGTAGTCGCTCAAAATAATAAGGGTAGTTATCTAATCGGACTAAAATAAAGATGATAAGTAAATAGAAAAAAACATACCAAATTTCAATATGAATTTTTAACAAAAAACTAAAAATATTGAAAGAAAGGTATTCCTTTTCTTTCTGCCGTTTGTGGTCTAAAAAAGAGGCAATCCCCAAAATAATACCCGCGCCTACCAAAAAGAAAAGACCTATCAATAGGCTCAACTTTTGCACCTGCTCGCCATTTTCTGCCCCCAAGTGCAGAGGAGAAAGCCAAATTCCCAACGTGGAAAGTATCGTTTCTGCCACTTTTATATCCCAAGCCTTGTGCCAAAAACGGGTATGTCCGCCTGTGAGTACGCCATAACTAAGGTAGTTGCGAAGTAGCCAAAAAAGCAGTGGAATAGACGATAAAAGGCTGAAAATCAAGGCTTTCTTATACCTTTTCTTAGCACCTTTCTTACCTAAAAAATAAATCGTTACGGCAGCTAAAAAAGCAATTCCGATATAGCGCGTCAGGGGGAGCAGACTTGCTATCAGACATAAAAGCACAAAATAAGTTTTGCTTTTTCTACTTTTATATTTTTCAAAAATAAAAATAGAAAAAATACACAATGCCATAAAAACTGTTTCCGAAAAGGCGTGGATATAAATTTTGAAAAGCACAGGCGAGGCTACAATACCTAAAATAATGGCTATCTTTTCTATCCAATTTCGTCCATAAAGTTGAATCAAACTCCAAGAAAACAACCAAAGAGCCGCCACTTGCAGCCAAAGAGCCGCTAAAAAAGTAGGAAGTTGTGTGATTAAAAGGCTGATAGCCAGCAAGATAGGAAAAAAAGGCGGAAAAAGATAGTAGGGCTGTCCCCCTTTGCCCATAAACGCTCCTTTATTTAAAAACGATTCGGCGCAGGCAGCATACGTACCCGCGTTAGAATAGAGCGTAACGCCGTCTTGATTCACTAGCAAAAAAAATAAAGGAAAGGAAAGACTCAATAGTATTTCTAAAATTGAGCCTTTTGAAGGCGAAAAAAAAGTATGGTTAAGTCTGATTTGATAGTATTTTTCCAACGTAAAAATAAAAACTAAGCCAGCGTTTTGAACACAATACCTTTTAAAAAGTGTATAACACTTTCAGGATTGTTCTTTTTTACCTCCGTCAGAACGGGAATATGCTCCGAGAAAAAACTTTGGTGGTGCGCCGTTTCTATCACCATCGCAATAAGGGCATGGGCATAGGGATAGTCGGGACGAATTTCGCTCACGATTTCCGCAATGCGATTGATGAGCTGTTTGTAGCTTGCAAAAAAGCCTTCTTTGTCGTCCATATCCACTTCTTTGGTTAGGTAGGCTTTGGCAGATTCGGAAACGATGATGCGGTAGAGAGCTTGCAAGTCCATGTCCAAATCTTGCCCCTGCAATTCCAAAGGCTTGACAAGGGTATCTATCGCAATTTCGAGGCGTTCTTGGGGCGAGGCTAAGTTGGTGGTGCGAAAAACGAACAAGTATTCTACCCAATTCCAATAAATAGATAACAGATAGATTAAAAATTTGTGCTTGTTTTCAAAATAGCGATACACCGAAGCCTCTGTCGAGCCGATTTCTTGCGCCAATTTTTTGAAGGTAAATTGTTCTAAGCCGATTTTATCTATCAAAATCATGCCCT
This sequence comes from Hugenholtzia roseola DSM 9546, assembly GCF_000422585.1. Taxonomy (NCBI): domain Bacteria; kingdom Pseudomonadati; phylum Bacteroidota; class Cytophagia; order Cytophagales; family Bernardetiaceae; genus Hugenholtzia; species Hugenholtzia roseola. The sequence continues at coordinate 152,764 of NZ_AUGI01000025.1, read as the reverse complement.
GTCGGACGATTCGCTTGCCTAAATCGGTGCTTTCTGGGTCTTTGAGATAAACCCGCTCACTTACCTTTATCTGTAATTTGGAGAATAGAGCTTTCAATGTTTATTGGTCTTGAATGGATAGTAAAAACAGCGTTGCCCCAAAAAGGCTTTTGGGCAAAGGTAAGCATAAAAAAAATGATACGCAAACTATTCCTTTGGCTGCATTTTTTTTTGTATATGATAGTTTTACTTTTTAAAAGCCAACGCAACAAAGCCAACAGGTTTCCAAATTCGCCTCCACAGGGGCTATTTCCCTCAGTGATGTTAAATTCTAAAAAAACAGATTCAAATGTAGGGACAAGGCATTGCCTTGTCCGCAGTGCGATTGAAATAAAAAAGGATTTTCAGACCCAAAAATAGGGTTCAGTCCAAATTTTATTTCGTGTCAAGTTTGACCAAACTTTGACAAAACAAGGCTTTTTACAGAACTTAACATTACTGCTATTTCCCCGCGCCCTTTTTGAGCCTCTTTTCATAGGTTTCTAAAAACTTCCAATAGACAATCGGAATATTTTTGACCGTTTCGAAAGGAATGGAAATAAGTTCGGTATCGGCTTCGAAATCGGCATAGAAAGGCGCAGACGCGCGTGAAACCCAAACTTCCTCTGCACCAAAGAAGTTTCCTTTTTGTAGCGTTTCTACAAAATTATCGCCCAAAGTAAGGCGAACTTGTCCATTTCTGACCAAATACAAGATTTGTTTCTGCGAAATAGGCGCGTGAGTGGGTAGCTGCGCCACTTCCATCGTTTTGGCGATTTTGGTTAGGATAGGGAAAGAAACAACTTCCCCAAAAAGCCAAGTATTTTTGAGAAAGACGATATTGCTTTCCACTCTTTTTATTTCAGCATATAGATTATTTCGTGAAATAAAACGGCGATAGGCTTCAATCGGAATCTCTAAGGCGTTGATGTGGCTGGCGGTGCGATAGGTCTGGTTTGTGTTCGAATTGAGGTAATGCGAGTAAAAATCGATGAGCGAGCCTGCGGGCAAAATATTGGGGTTGCCACTGATGCTGTCGGCAAATTCTACCGAACCTGTTAGAATGAGATAGACAGTTTCGCTGATGCCCCCTTTTTTAAATAAAATTGTACCTGCATTAAAGGACGTAATGGGGTGATTGATAAGGAATTGAATTTCGTGTTCGGGTGCATCGGGAAAATAAAACTTCAAATATTGATATGAAAAATGCGTAAGATAATCTTTATTAGAAGGAATAAGGGTATCGACCATGCCAAAAGCCGCCGAGGAGCCTATTTCGCGTTCTTTCACCGTCAGGGGGCGGTGTGTATGCGCCAAGACGATTTTGTCGGAATGGTCTTGACGGTAATCTTCGGCATTGCCATGTATCATGCCGCCGCCGATGTCTATTTTTTTCAGATGTGTGGGGCGCAAATAGGCTTCTTTTACTTTTTGGTAGGTATGTTCGGAGATGATGCTCTTTTCGGGATTTGATTCTTGATACATTTTAGAAAAAGCATCAAAAGAAATAACATCTGCCAAGTGCGCATAGGTTTTATATTCGCCGTTCCAATAAACGCGAAAAAAGAAAATATTGGTATCTACGGGGTGCGGCGAAAAGACGGGCATCACTTCCAAACCCTCTATATCCGACCAAGAGTCGAAGGTGAGGTCTTGCACATCAAAAAAATTGTGAAAACTCTCCTCTGGAATAGACATAAGGGCGCAAAGTTTTTTCGTAACCGATTTGCGTACCAAAGGCGTGGCGAAGTATTTAAACTTGCGGTCGGTGCGGATAAGCGTCGTAAGTCCTGCAAAATGGTCGTCGTGGGCATGGGTATGAAAAATACCTTCTATCTCATTGACGCTGATACCCAAATAGTTAAGGCTTGTCAGGATATTAGGTCCCGCATCTATGATATACACTTTGCCCTGATAAATAATGATACTTGCCATGCAGGGGCGATTGATGTCCCAACCGTCGCCTTCGCCTGAATGTACGACGGCAAAATATTCGCGCTCTACCAAATGATAGCCTAATTGATAAGGAGCTTCATAGCGTTCTTCTAATTTTAAGTTGAGATTCACTTCTATTTTTTCTTCAATTTCGCCATCTTTGTAGGCTATTTCATAGATATTGAAGTCTTTTTTTGTGATAAAAACGTTGTTTCGAATGGCTACCGTTTCGTCTGCAATGCCGTTGTTATTGCTTTCGGGAATATAACGCGCTTCCAAAATTTCATGCGATTCTTTGATTCTGCCAAAAGCAAAATGCAGTTTCATGCGCAACATCTCCTCGGCGGTTTTTTCGCCGATACCTGCCGCCATGATTTCGGCTTTGTCTATCAAACCATAATTGCCACAATAGAAATAAGCCATTTGCGCATCTACCTGCTCCTTAATGCCGACCAGCATGGGCTTGATGCCCGTATTATTGGGGTGATTGGGAATGACCATGCCCTGCAAGTAGAGCATCTGCATGGCAGGGAATTCGGTCAGATTTGAAAAACTACCGTTTTGCATCAGGACTTCGGAAAGCAAGATGACGTTAGGACCCGTTTCGTGCGCAATGCCGCCCGTTACGACGGATTCTATCAAACCCCTTTTTTTAAGCAGTTTGACCGCATCAGCAGGACAGCCACAAAGCATAAAAATTTGTGCCTTCGGAATTTCTACCCAAAATACGCCTGATGCTACTTGTAGTTTTTTTATCATTCCCATAAAACGGTTGCGAAAGGAAGTTGGAAAATGCGTAATACTTGAAGGGTCAAGATACGTGGAAAAAATGAATTTTACAATTTTTACCTGCAAAAATCAAACTTAAAGCCAATTTTGGTTCGCCCTAACGCCGCTCCTGCGAATAGCCCGAACCCTCTTGTGAGGTCGTTGCTTCGGATAGCGTTTCGTGGTTGATGTCGCAATTAGGTAATAATTTCTTTATTTTTGCTATTTCTGAAAGTGGAATTGGATTATTTCTCAAATCCAGATACTTCAAATTTTTGAGCTTGCCTATTTCAATCGGTAGGCTTGTGAGTTGGTTGTGAGAAAGAGAGAGTTTTTCCAATCCCTTCAATTCGCTAATTTTACTGTCTAAGGACTGCAAGCGATTGTTAGGAAGGTGCAGTTCTACCAAACTGTTAAGATTGTAGAGTGAATCGGGCAATAGACTTAGTTCGGAGCCTGAAATCGTCATTTTCCTTAAATTGCTCAATTTGCCCATTTCATCAGGAAGTTCCTTAATTTTGGAGTTCGAAATAACAAGGACACTTAACTCTTCAAGCCCGCTGACACTTTTGGGGAGCTCTGTCAAGCCACAATCTAAAAGCATCATAAATTTTAGCTTCTTCAAATTGCCAAGACTATCAGGTAGGCGAATAGGGCTGTTGTCAGTGTAAATCACTAAGGTATCTAAGGCTTCCAAATTGGCAAGACGTGGCGAGAGCGACTCCAAACGCGACTCTATTTTAAGATAACGCAACTTTTTTAGATTGAAAAAGCCATCAGGAATGGTCTTCAAATCCCAATTTTGATGAATTTCGCAGGTTTCTAAGTTTTGCAAATCTCCGATGCTTTCGGGCAGGATTTTTAGTTGATTTTCAGATAGATAAAGATGACGCAAACTTTTCAAATTTGCTATTTCTGCACCAATTTCTTCCAGCCGATTTCCCGTTAGGGAGAGCCATTCCAAGGCTGGAGCTTGGTAAAATTCGGGCGCGATTTCCGAAATTTTATTCCCACGTAGGTCTAATTTTTTCAAATTTTTGAGTTGTGCCAATTCAGTAGGTACTTTTTCTATGTCATTGCGTTCGAGGTTTAAATCGCGCAAGCTACTAAGCATATATATCATCGGCGGAATTTCCGAAATTTCATTGCCTTTTAGGTGTAATTTTTCGAGCTTTGCCAAGCCCCAAAGGTGTTCCGAAATTTCTTCTAATTCATTTTCATTGCACTCCAAAATGCGCAAAAAAGGCAAATTCCCTATCTCATTTGGTAAATGTTTAAGACCGTATTGTGGAAAATAAAGTTCTTCAATATTATTGTAATAAATTTGATTTACGTCGGCACTATCTAAAAGTTCCCTATCCGTTTTGAGCTGCATCGAAGCCACTACTGCACGAAAAATGGCTTTATTTGCCTCCTCTTTCTGCTTTTCGGCGTAATAATAGGCATAGAGAGCCGCAAAAAGTGCGCCCACCGAAATAATGAGCAAGACTAATACCAAACGCAACTGCCTTTTGGCTTTTTCGCGCTTCAAGCGGTCTTGCTCGGCTTTTTCACGCGCCTCGCGTAGGGCTTGCGCTTGGGCAACTTCATAGGCGGCGCGTTCTTCGGCTACTTTTCGTTCAGCTTTGAGCTTCAAAATCGGTGGCACTAAGGTATCGTGTGCAAGTTCGTACATGTAAGTTCCTGCTACACTGTTTTCTACTTTAATAAGGCGTGTTTGTTCTAATTTTTTTAATAATTCCTGACTAATTTCACTCAAAATCTGACCCTGATACAAAGGCACACGACGTTGCTCTTTTTCAAAAATAAATTTGTCTTCTATCAAAATTCGCAACTTATTTTGAGCCGCTGTATCGCCTTCGGTGATGGATTCAATTTTGTGTTTGTAATAATTTTGAAAAATATTATCTAAATTTTCCAACATTTCTGCCGTAACTACCTTAATTTTTTCCTTGATAACCTTTTCCTCGATGCTATTACAGAGTATCTGCAACTGAAAAGATTCGATGCGCTCTCTGCCCTGATTAGAAAGAAAATCGAGCATGACCTGTAAGGCTTCGGGTGTGTAGGAAAAGGGCGCGGCTAAAAAATACTGTTCCGCAACCGATTGACTATCAGGCGTTTCACTTTCTTGATAAGAGGCAGGCAAAACGATTGCTTCCTTTGCCTGTTCGCGTGAAAGGGCGGCTAATTCATAGCAGTTTGTTAAGATATTTGGAATTTTATCTGAAAGTCTATTTAAAAGTGAAAGTTTATCTGAACGAATGGCAAAGACGGCTTTGACCTGAAAAGGGGAGTACCACTTTTCTAATTCTTCGTCTGAAAGTTCGCCCTCTTGGTCAAGTTCCTGTAAAGTTTGGCGAATGTGTTGGGGCAGGGTTGTATAAAAAAGTTCGGCAATTTGTTTTTTAAATTGCTCAATTTCCTGTTCGGGATAGTCAAATAATTCCTCAAATTGGTCAAAAATTAAGATTACTTTTTCTACTTGATTATTTTGCAAATGCTTATGACATTCCCAAAGTGAGTCTGTTCCAAATGTAGAAAAAGAGATAGTTGAAAAAGTATTTTGTATCGTTTTAATGGTATTTTCCAAAGGAGGAGTAGCACCTTCTACATAGCCCCCGAAGCGAATTTGTACCTGTTGCCATTGTCCTTGTTCCTTATTTTGGCGTTGTTGTTCTAATTTGGGGACAAGAGCCGCATTGAGCAGGGAGGTCTTGCCCATGCCCGATTTGCTGTGTAGCACTACCATTTTTTCCAACAAAATGCTGCGATACAGTTTTTCGGCATCTTCTTTACGCCCGAAAAAAAGCGGTGCGTAGTCTTTGCTAAAAGGTTGTGTGCCAGGGTAGCGGTATCTCATCTTTGGGTAAGTTTGTGTGTGAAAAAGAAGAAAAAAGTATTTTTTTAGAAAAATAGCGCGATACGAGGCTTTTCAAAAAAGAAGTAAGTTTTTTAGAAAAAAAGAATAAAAACGACCTTTGCCCAATTTTTTTACTCTTTCTAACCTACCCTTCTAATGGGCTTCGAGTTTGCCTCGAATTTCCTCTACTTCGGCTTCGAGCTGTTTGATGCGCTTATTGAGGGCAAATTTTTGCTCTACATCTGTGGCAAGGGTCTTTTCTTCTCTAAAAAAGCTAAGTTTTTCGAGCAGCCCTTCCAAATTGGTTTCCAAATCTTGGCGTTCTTTTTCGGAAAGACGGATAAGGGTAGCGTTCTCTTTTTGAACTGTACGCAGCAAATCGCGCTCCTTGCATTGCTCATAAAGGGCTGCAATAAATTCCTGTGGGGGACACTCCAAAAATTCGAGTTGTAGCTTTTCGGTATAAAAGATGCGCTTGCTTTCGCTGATGGCTTCATTTTTAAAAAGCGCGTAACCGCTCTGAAAATCAAGGAGTTTCATGATAAGTTCTGTCTGCCAAGAATTGTAGCGACAGCCCAAAAAGATGACGTTGGTAGCCTCTTGAAGTTGCTGACTAAGCGTTTTGGGAAGCCTAAAATCGCCTAAGATAGAAAAGAGAAAGTCGAAAACGTCATCTTTGGAAAGTACCACCGATTCATCTTCGCCCAACTTTCCGAAAAGATTGTAGAGCAGCGGACGCTCGGCAGTAGGCAGGGGCAAATCGGGGGCGGCTTTCTTTTTGTAGTAAAAATGAGATTCATAGGCAAAGCCCTTTTCTAAAAAGACGCGCTCCAAGAGGTTGTCAAAGTGAAGTGAAATAAGGGTATGAAAAGGAATTTGCACCAACTTTTCATAGTAGGAAGGCGGTGTAATTTTTGTTAGCTTTTCGTCTATTCGCCAGCAGATTTGTGTTTTTTCTTTTGGCTTTTGTAGATGTAAGAATCCTTCCTCATTTTTTTGGGAAAGGTCTTCGAAAAGAAAGTCTTTGAGATTTTTGCCTGCCTCTATTTCCAAGTCATCTCCTAATACAAAGACGCATTTTCCTTGTTGTAGGGGGCGAATAATCGTTCCCCAATGAATACCCTGACACATAGACCAAAAAGTTAGTGAGATAAAAAGATTATTTTTTCAAAGCTAAATGGTATAAATCCTCGTATTGCGGCAAAATATGTGCCACTTCAAACTCTTTGGCGCGGCGCAGTGCCTGTGTTTTGAAGGTAGGTAAATTGGCATCATCGAGGATAAAGAGCGCGTTTTTCGCCATATCCTCCACATCTTCCACTTGGCTCATAAAGCCACTGATGCCTTGTTCTATCAATTCGGGCAAACCGCCTGTATTAGAGGCAATTACGGGAACTTCGCAAGCCATCGCTTCTAAGGCTGCCAATCCAAAACTCTCTTTGGCAGAGGGCATCACAAAGACATCTGCCACAGATAAGACCTCCTCTATGGCTTCAATTTCGCCCAAAAACCTTACATCTTCAAAAAGTCCCTTTTCCTGACAATATTGTTCCAAACGGCGGCGTTCGGGACCATCACCCACTAAAAGCAATTTGGCAGGGATTTTTTCACGCACGCGCTCGAAAACGGCTACTACATCATCTACACGCTTTACCTTTCTAAAATTAGAAGTATGCACCAATAATTTTTCGCCGTTGGGACAGATGGCGCGTTTGAAATGTTCCTTCTTTTGCTTCTTAAAACGCTCTAAATCAATGAAGTTAGGGACGACGTGAATTTCCTTTTTCACCCCAAAAGTGTCGTAAGTTTCGTCGCGCAAACTTGCCGAAACTGCCGTAACGATGTCGGATTGTTCGATACTAAAAGCCACAACAGGTGCATAGCTGGGGTCTTTGCCTACCAGGGTAATATCTGTGCCATGCAGGGTCGTTACCACAGGAATATGCCTGCCTTCGGAGGCTAAAATTTGCTTTGCCATAAAAGCAGCGGAGGCGTGTGGAATGGCGTAATGCACGTGCAAAAGGTCTAATTTTTCATATTTTACTACATTGACCATCTTGCTGGCTAAGGCTAATTCGTAGGGCGGGTAGCGAAAAAGCGGATAGGTCTGGATATCGACTTTATGGTAAAAAACAGAATTGCTAAGTAAATCTAAGCGCGAGGGCTGGTCGTAGGTGATAAAATGGACGCAGTACCGCCCTGTTTCGGCTAAGGCTTTGCCTAATTCGGTGGCGACTACGCCGCTGCCCCCAAAAGTAGGGTAACACACGACTCCAATTTTGAGGCGAGATGAGTTTTGCATAGACGATTATTGATTGAAAATGAGGGGGTTAGTAGGATTAAAATGCGCTTCGGACTTACGCGCTTAGGTTTTGGATAGCCTCCTGCAAGGCAGGGTATGAAATCTGGTGGTGTGAAAGGTGCGCAGCGGCTCTGCCTTCTGTAATGACCAAAATTTGCGGCGATTCGTGTTTGACTTCAAAATCGTCAGCAATCAAGTTAGAAAGATTGCGGTAGCGAAGCAAATCGAGGTAAAAGATAGTGATTTTAGAATTTTCCTCATCTTGTAGCCAACCCTGTTCGAGGCGGCGCAGGGCAGAAGCACTAACAGGACATTCGGTGCTGTGCTTGAAAATGACGATAGGGTGTTGTTGGGAAAGGTTTTTGGCTTGCTCTAAATCGGCAAGTGAGGTCAGGGGTTGCCACGTGGCTTGGCGTGGCTCGAAGGAAGCGGAAGGGAGCATAAAAACGTGAGGTTTAGGGTCTGGGGTAGGAAAAGCAAGTTATGAAAAAATATTCATTTGATAACACAGCCTTTCACCTTTGCAAAGCTATCAAACATTTTCAAAAACTCACTTTGCGGCGAAGTGTTGTATTTTTTATTTTGAAAAATTTAACGCATCTTTGTCTTTTGAGTTTCCATAGTAGCCTTGCCCTCTAATCAGAATTTCCTTTTATGTTTGAAGTAAAAATTGCAGACCAGACCTACGCCCTTGAACGCAAAGCCGACCAACTTTTTATCAATGGCAGTCCCTTTCAAGCCGATGTCCAACGCCTCGATGCGCAACATTTTCACATCTTGGCAGCTACCCAATCTTATCGCATCGAAGTTCGCGCCCTCAATCGCCTCGAAAAGACGGCACAACTGCTTATCAATGGAAAGCCTTTATCGGTAGAAATTGCGACAGAAATGGACTTGTTGCTCAAAAAGATGGGGATTCAAAGCCAAAACACCCAAGCGGTGAGCCACCTCAAAGCCCCTATGCCCGGTTTAGTGGTAGATATTTTGGTCAAAGAAGGCGATACCATAGAAAAGGGCGAGCCGCTGCTTATTTTGGAAGCCATGAAGATGGAAAATGCCCTGAAAGCCCCCATAAAAGCGACTATCAAAGCCATTAAGGTTGAGAAACGCCAAAATGTGGAAAAGGGCGCGGTGCTGATAGAATTTGAAAATTAGACCCCAATTAGACCCTAATTAGACCTAATTTGGGATATTAGTCTTGAAAACAACGGCAGAGGCGAAGGCAGCATGACAGACCTTCGCCTTTTTGATGCCTGTTCCTGATTCCCGCTTCTGATTCTTGTTCCTGATTCCTGTTGGCTTGAACAAATTGTAAATTTCTTACCTTTTTATTTGCAAGAGAACGAAACTTTTGCCAACTTAACCCTATATTTCCATCAACACTTCTCAAACAGCACACCACACACATGGCAAAAATTAGAAAAGAAGATGCCTTGCGCTATCACTTCGAAGGCAAACCCGGTAAAATTGAAGTTATCCCAACCAAAGCCACCAAGACACAGCGCGATTTGGCGTTGGCATATTCGCCCGGCGTAGCCGAGCCTTGCAAAGAAATTCACGCCGATATTGAAAATGTCTATAAATACACTGCCAAAGGAAATTTGGTTGCCGTTATCTCTGATGGAACTGCCGTCTTGGGCTTAGGCAACTTAGGACCTGAAGCCTCCAAACCTGTGATGGAAGGCAAGGGGATTTTGTTTAAAATCTTTGCAGGGATTGACGTTTTCGATTTGGAAGTCAAGACCGACAACGTAGAACATTTTATTTCCGTTGTCAAAGCCTTAGAGCCTACTTTTGGTGGCATCAATTTAGAGGACATCAAAGCTCCCGAATGTTTTGAGATAGAACAACGGTTGAAGAAAGAACTCAAAATCCCCATCATGCACGACGACCAGCATGGGACGGCAATTATCACAGGCGCAGCCCTGCTCAATGCCCTCGAATTGGTAGAAAAAAGGGCGCAAGATGTCGTTGTGGTTGTGTCGGGTGCGGGTGCTTCTGCTATCTCTTGCATCAAGATTTTTATGGATTTGGGCGTGCAGAAAAAAAATATCGTCGTCTGTGATAGCAAAGGCGTAATCCGAAGCGATAGGGGCAATTTAGATGCCTCGAAAGCCTTTTTCGCCACCGATAGAGATTTGCACAAACTCGATGATGCCATCAAAGGTGCGGATATTTTCTTGGGGCTTTCTACTTCCAACGTCATGACGGCAGAGATGCTTGCCTCCATGAACGACAATCCGATTGTCTTTGCCCTTGCCAATCCAGACCCCGAAATTGCCTATGATTTGGCAATAGCGACGCGCCAAGACCTGATTTTCGCCACAGGGCGTTCCGACTATCCCAACCAAGTCAATAACGTTTTGGGCTTTCCCTTTATCTTTCGCGGCGCGTTAGATGTACGCGCTACCGAAATCAACGAACAGATGAAATTGGCTGCCGTTCATGCCTTAGCCAAATTAGCCAAAGAGAACGTTCCCGACGTGGTCAAATTGGCATACAACCAGCAAAATATGGCGTTTGGCAGAGATTACATCATACCCAAACCCTTAGACCCGCGCCTGCTTACCACCGTTGCGCCTGCTGTGGCACAAGCCGCCATCGAAACGGGCGTAGCACGATACCCCATTACCGATTGGCAAGCCTATGAAACTGCTCTTGTAGAGCGCATGGGGCGCGACCAAAGCATCATTCGCCGCCTCAATACCATTGCCAAACAAGCTCCGCAGCGCGTCGTTTTTGCCGAAGCCGACAACGCCAAAGTCCTCACTGCCGCACAAATTGCGCATGACGAAGGAATTGCGATTCCTATTCTTTTGGGTGATAAGAAGAAAATCTTGGCACTCATAGAAGAAAACCATTTAGACCTCAAAGATGCACTTATCATAGACCCACGCAGCGACGAATTTGCCGAAAAGCACGAGCAGTATGCCGAACAGTTTTTTGAAAAGAGGCAGCGCAGAGGCTACAATCGTCATGAGGCTCTCAAAATTATGCGTGAGCGAAATTATTTTGGTGCTATGATGCTCGAAATGGGGGAAGCCGATGTCTTTATTTCGGGGCTTACGCGCAAATATGCCGATACCATTCGCCCTGCCTTAGAGATTGTAGGCACATACAAAGACGGGCGCAAAGTGGCGGGTATGTATCTGATGCTCACCCAAAGAGGACCCATTTTCTTTTCCGATACGACCATGATTCCAAGTCCTACTTCGGAAGATTTGGTAGGAATTGCCTCCATGAGTGCTGCCACCGTCAAGCAGTTTGGCGTAGAGCCGCGCATTGCTTTCCTTTCCTATTCTAATTTTGGCTCGTCCGACGATACCGAACCGCGTTTGGTCAGACGCGCCGTAGAGATAATGAAAGAAAAGTACCCCGAAATTATTGCCGACGGCGAAATTCAGGCAAATATCGCCTTCAATCCGAATATTATCAAAGAAAACTATCCTTTTTCAGATTTGGCAAAAGGCGAACCCAACGTACTTATTTTCCCTAACCTTTCGGCAGGGAATATCGCCTACAAACTGATTCAGGAATTGGGCGGTGCAGAAGCCATTGGTCCCATTTTGTTGGGTATGAAAAAGTCGGTGCATATCCTACAATTAGGAAGTTCGGTGCGCGAAATTGTCAATATGATTACCATTGCCGTTGTAGATGCCCAGCTAAAAGCGCAGGCAAATAAGGGCAAATAGTGGCAAATGAAATGTTACAAAATCATTTCACTTGTAGGGACAAGGCACTGCCTTGTCCGCAGTGAGATTGAAACAAAAAAAGCAACCCTGCTTCTTAATTTTGGCACAAAAAAATGAAATCTATAATAGCAAAGGCGATACAGACGTTTAGTAGTTACGGCTGTACCGCCTTTGTTTTTTACTTCAATTTCCAACAAGGGCAGCCCTAAGTCTGTTCTAAACCTACAATCACTTTTATCTTAGTCTAAAAAGGCTTCAAAAACAGGCTAAACCAAATAAAATTTTGCTAAATTGCCTTTATGATTTTTAAAAAGGGCATTTTTGGCAAAAAAAAGACTCCCTAAGACTAAACAGACGATGATGCTATCTTTACCTTTCTATCAATATTTGTGTTATTTTTTTAAAATCCTGCAAAGGGCTTTTGCGTATCTTCTGCCCCCTAAGCTTTTGGGTAAGCATTTGGTTTGGCTGCTTCTCTTTTTGTTTTCGGCGTGTCAGAATCATATAGAAACGCATGAAAGTCCTGCTGAAATGACGGCTTTTTTTAGTCAATTTCCAAAACATTGGAAACTGCTGCAAAAGAAAGGCAATCCCCCAAATTGGTATCTTTTTGAGCCTTATGAAGGGCAGACGACCCAACTTTTTTTTCACCCCGTTACTACTTCGAAGGCGACAGCGTCTGCTCATTTTTGGGAAATGACTTGGCGTAGTGGCTTGGAATACAGCCAGTTGAGTTTGCAAAAGATTGAGCGCAATACCGAAACCGAAGAAATTTTCTTTTATTTGGGAACGCCTCCCCATCAGCAAATTTTGAAATATTTGCCTCAAAGTGAAATACCACACCAAACGGCAATTTGGCAAGAAGTGGCAGGAAAAACTAAGTTATTAGCCAAATCCGATTCCCTTTTTACCGCCGACTTCGATAAGTTTGAAGTTTGGCTCGAAAGCGGAGAGCGCATTTTGGTAGGAAAAGAGCAGGGCGAATGGATTGCGCTACAAGGCAAAATAGAACCCGACTACGCTACACGCGCCTATATTTGCCTAAGTGAGCAGGAAAGGCAGCCTTTTTTTATGAAGGGCGTGTATTTTTACGAAAAATTTTGGCGCGATTTGTACTTGGAAAACGCCTTAGATAGGAATTTTCAGCGGCGCGATTCTCTCTTAGAATGGCATTTGCAGGAAAGAGCCGCCGTAGATGCCGAGCGCGTTTCAGGGCTTTTTAGAGGCGAAACCGATTATGAGTACAATTTCAAAGGAAAGTGGCAGGCAATAGAGGATAGCAGCCGCATTTTGGCTTTTGAGTGGCAGGAAGAACTTTTGCCCTTTCGATTAGAAAATCACGTGGAGTTATTTCGCTTGCCCGACCAGACCCAACTTTGTATCCAATATCCTTATCTAACAGGTATAGAAGATTCGCTTTTGCTTCAAAATTTTAATGATTCTCTTATTGCAAAACAAGTAGCCCAATGGCAGCAGGAATTTTTGGCAGAAAAGGCGTTTTGGAAATCCTATGGCGATTGTCAAATTTCAATAGACTACCACCTCTTTTTCGCCAACGAAAACTTTATCAGCCTCTTTTTCTACCTACGACAGGGCAAAAAGCGGACAGAATATTTTGCCTTTAATTACAGTTTGAAAGATAGAAAATTGCTTCATTTAGAAGACCTCTTTCACCAAGAAAGTTTTGAAGCGCGTGTCCGTTTGCGTTCTAAAAGGCATGTGGAAGTGGAGGAGCAGCGGCAGAAAACCGTTTTAGCTCCTTATGATAGCCTTACTTTGTTTAATAATTACAATTTTTTGCCTACTAATTTGCGCCTGATGTTGTATAGTCGTGAGCAAAATCGCTTTTTTCCTATCTATCTTCCCTATAAAGATTTGAGATTTTATTTGAAAAAAGAAGCCTATCAAAAACTATTCAATCGCCCTGCCGATTTAGAACCCTAAGGCGCAGTGGGCTTCAATTCTAAATATTAGGTTCAAATGTAGGGACAAGGCATTGCCTTGTCCGCAGTGAGGTTGAAATAAAAAAGGATTTTCAGACCTAAAAAAAGGGTTTAAACCAAATTTTATTTCGTTTCAAATTTGACAAAACAAGGCTTTTTGCAGAACTTAACATTACTGCCCTAACGCATTGCCGTTTTGCTTGGTCTATATGCAGCGAAACAAAGTCATCAAAATTTGGAAAAGTTGTGCAGGTTCTCGAAATTTGGACTTTGCTTTTAAAATCTGACTTTCTGCCAACCCCCTCGACCATGAATTTGATAGAAGTAACGCTTCCTACCCATAAAAAAGCCTTTCGTGAGCTGCCCCAACAACTCTACGGACATCTCCCCGTCTGGATTCGCCCTCTGGACAAAGACATAGAGGCTGTTTTTGATGCCAAACAGAATCCGCTTTTTGAAAAAGGAGGAAAAGCCATTCGCTGGATATTACAAGACGCACAAGGAAAAACAATAGGAAAAGTTGCTGCTTTTATCAATCCTAAAACTTTTGAAAAAGAAGAGCAAGAAAAAGTAGGAGGCTTGGGATTTTTCGATTGCATAGATGACCAGCAAGCCGCTAACACACTCTTCGAGGCAGCACGCACGTGGCTTTTGGCGCAAGGCGCGACGGCAATGGACGGCTCGGTCAATTTTGGAGAGCGCAATGAATGGTGGGGCGTTTTGGTGGAAGGTTTTGATTTAGAGCCTAATTACAAAATGCCCTACAACGCGCCCTATTATCAAAAATTATTTGAAAACTACGGCTTTCAAACCTATTTCCGCCAATTTACCTACGGTAGAAGCTCGAAAGTAGGCATGAACGAACGCTTAGAAAAAGTGGCTTTGCGCGTCTATAACAATCCTGATTTTGAATTTAAACATATAGAAAAATCAAATTTGGCACAGGCAGCCCAAGATTTGCGCACTGTTTATAATAAAAGTTGGGTCAAACACAAAGGCGTGGGTGAAATGAGCCAAGAAGATGCGGCAAATATTATGAAAAAGATGAAACCTATCATAGACCCCAAACTGATATGGTTTGCCTATGATAATGAAAAAAATCCGATTGGTTTTTATATTATGATACCAGAATTGAACCAAATTTTTAAATACTTGAACGGAAAATTCGACCTACTTGCCAAGCTAAAATTTCTCTACCACCAGAAGGTAGCCAAAAGTTGTAAGAAAGCCTTTGGGGTAATTTTTGGCGTAGTGCCTGAATACCAAAATAAGGGCATCAATTTGGGCATGGGCTATGCCTATTGGCAGGAATCGCAGAAGGAAACGCACCCGTACAACTACATGGAATTTAATTGGATTGGCGATTTCAACCCCAAAATGATGCGCATGTGTGAATCGTTGGAGGCTAAAATTGTCAAGGAGCATCTCACTTTTCGCTACCTTTTTGATAGAAATAAGCCTTTTGAGCGCATGCCCATTATTGATTGAGGGTAAGTAAGGGCAATGGATTGCGGAATTTGTTTCAAAAAAATAGGACAAGGCAGTACCTTGTCCCTATAAAAAAAATATTTTTTGCCGTTTTATTAGGCTTCCTCTGCCAATACGACTTCTACCTCGATGTTGCCACGTGTAGCCTTCGAGTAGGGGCAAACGGCATGGGCTGCCTCTAAAAGGGCTTTTGCCACTTCGCGCTCCACTTCTGGAATGACAACTTCCAACTTGGCAGAGATGATAAAACCGCCTTGTGGGTCTGCGCCGATTCCTACCGTAGCCGTTACTTGTGTGCCTACTAAGGCGATTTTTTGCTGACGGGCTACCAAATTTAAGGCACTATCGAAGCAGGCAGCATAGCCTGCGGCGAAAAGTTGTTCAGGATTGGTGTAGGCACCGCCTGTGCCGCCTAATTCTTTGGGCATGCGAACTTCTAAGGCTAATACTTGGTCGGAGGATACTACTTTTCCGTTGCGTCCGCCTTGTGCTGTGGCTTGGGCTTTATAGAGTGCGCTCATGGGAGTTGGTTTGAAATTTTGAAAAATAATAAAACAAGTAGGCGTAGAAAGGGCAGTTTTGCTTACTTTCTATCAAATTTTTGTATTGTCAAATTTTTTCTATTGCAAGCGATTATATCGTATGCGATACAAAGATAGGGCGTTTTTTCTAAAAAACAAAGTCGAGGATAAAAATTTGTCTTTTCACCTTTGTTTGTTTGGGGGAACAAAAAAGGCAGTTTTAGCGGTTTTGGGTAGAAAAAAGACGGCTTTTGGTGTTTAGGCTTGGTTTTTAGCAATAATGTGTTATTTTTTAGACTAATATCTGTATTTCTATGTCATAAAAGCAGTGCTTTCTAAAAGTATTCTAAGATTTTTTTTCGCTTTTTTCTACAATTTTGCAACGTAAGTTTATTTTTTGCGTATCTCTTTTTAAAATATTTGACACACGCCTCCGCTCCTTGCCGTTTTCTAAAAATCACCAACAATTATCTACCTCTCTTACGCCTAAGCCCACTTTGTATGTTTTCGATAAAATCTTCCGTTATGGCATGGTTTTTTTTCGGAATTTCGCTTTTTCAGACAGTTCAAAGCCAATCGCCACAGCCCTATCCTACTGAATTTCAAGACACGATGCAAAACGCTGCACAAACCTATGCAGGAGCTTCGTCTGCCTCGTTGCGTTATGATACCTTGCGCATTTCGCCTCAAAATTTGGAAACGCTTTCGGCTGATTTGAGCGCGAATTTAGACACAGATTCTTTCTATTTGGCACTTTTAGAGCGACCAGAAGCGCGTATTAGCAAACATTTTTTGGAAAATACCCATCAGCCCGAACTCTACGATACTTTGGTACGAATAGAGCTTCCTGCGGCAGAGTATGAATTTTATCTCTTGCCTGATGAGGTCTTTTTGGTCAAGGCAATGGTGAGTCAGCCTCAATATCAACTTTGTCCGAAGTTGATGATGGGCATGTCGAAGAACCTTTTTTTCCAATATTATGCCTTTCAAGTGCCGCCTACGGCTTCGAATTTGGTACTGATTGTAGAAGATGAATTGGACGAAACTTTTTATAGCTTCCAATTCGAAAACGAAGTGCTGACCCAGATGCACTATCAGGGCTATGTAGATTAAAGGTTGTCTTTTGAGCAGGATTTTTTCTTTTTCCGACTTTCTTCTTTGCCTTCTCAATTTCTATGATTTTTACGCCAAGTGCATTTTTTTTACTACCTTTGCGATACGATTCTTTATCTTACCTCAAAAAAAGAAAGCCATGTTTGCATTCTTGTTTGCTTTTATCGGCAGCTTAGGCGGCTGGGAGATTATGGTGATTCTCCTTGTGATTTTATTGCTTTTTGGTGCAAAGCGGATTCCCGAATTAGCACGCGGCTTGGGCAGAGGCATACGCGAATTTAAAGATGCCACCAAAGAAATCCGCGATAGCATCGAAGAAGGCGGCGTTACGGACGAAAAGAAAAAAAACTAACGCCTTTCTCTTTACTCTTTTTCGCCTTTAAGGGCGAACCCTATTTTGTCCCCTCAATAGCAGGAACTTATCTCCTGCCCTATGCCCTGCGCTTTCCACTTTGTCTGGAAAAAAGGCAGTGCCGATAGGGTAGGCTTTTCGATACACTATGGAAAAAAACGCGATTCTTTCACACCCCACGCTCATAGATTTACAAGCCGCCTTGCAAAGGGGCGACACAACCTGTAGAGCCGTCGTAACTGCCTACTTAGAGAACATAGAAGCAGCACAAACCCTCAACGCCTTTTTGGAGGTATATGCCCAAGAAGCCCTCGCGCAAGCAGAGGCGGTAGATGCCAAGATAAAGGCAGGAAAGGCGGGCAAGTTGGCAGGCTTAGTCGTTGGCATCAAAGATGTCCTCTGTTATCAAGACCATCAGGTTTCGGCTGCCTCCAAGATTTTAGAAGGCTTTGTCGCACAATTTACGGGAACAGTGGTGCAAAGGCTTATCGAGGAAGATGCGATTATCATAGGCAGACAAAATTGCGACGAATTTGCTATGGGGTCGGGCAATGAAAACTCCGCCTTCGGTGTAGTACGCAATGCCGACGACACAAGCCGCGTACCCGGTGGCTCTTCGGGCGGCTCGGCAGTGGCAGTACAGGCAGACTTGTGCAGGATTTCGTTGGGAACAGACACAGGTGGCTCGGTGCGTCAGCCTGCGGCGTTTTGCGGTTTGGTAGGATTAAAACCTACTTATTCGCGCCTTTCGCGTTATGGTCTGATTGCTTGTGCGTCTTCTTTTGATACGATTGGTATTTTTGCTAAAAATGCCCAAGACGCTGCCCTTGTTATGGAAGTAGTGGCGGGCAAAGACCCTTATGATAGCACTTCTTCAAGCCGCCCTGTGCCTGCGTATGCTGAAAAATTGACACTCGAAGCGCATTTTACCCAAAAGCCCAAAATCGCCTACCTTCGCCAAACCCTCGAAGGGGAAGGATTAGCACCTGCGGTACGCAAGGCAATGCAAGTGCAGATAGAGCGTTTGAAGGCGCAAGGTTTTGAAGTAGAGGTCATCGACTTTCCCCTGCTCAAATATTCGCTGCCCATTTATTATTTGCTCATGACGGCAGAGGCAAGCACCAATCTTTCGCGCTATGATGGCGTGCGCTATGGCTACCGTAGCCCAGAAGTGGAAGATTTGGAAGGGCTATACAAAAATTCGCGCAGTGAGGCTTTCGGGCGCGAGGTAAAACGTAGGATTTTGTTGGGAACGTTTGTATTGAGTGCCGACTATTATGATGCTTATTTTACAAAAGCCCAAAAGGTGCGCCGCCTGATTCAGGAAGAGATGAAAAAGTTTTTCAAAACTTACGATTTTATCCTTTCCCCTACCGCACCTACTACTGCCTTTGAAATTGGAAAGTATGAGGGCGAAACCGTAGAGATTTATTTAGCCGACTTATTTACCGTTCCTGCTTCTGTGGCGGGTATCCCTGCTATTTCAGTGCCTGTGGGCAAAGACGAAAAGGGGCTTGCCATTGGTTTGCAAATCATGGGCGATTTTTTTAGCGAGGAAAAACTCTTGGCAATGGCGCATTATTTAGAGAGCCAGTCGAAATAAAATCGCACCCAAAAAATAGCTTTTCAAACCCTAAGCCGTTTAAGACGCTTGGGGTTTTGCCTTCTAACGCCTAACGTAATGGATTTCAAATGCCTCTTGGGAATTTTCCACCAGCAGAGTCAGTTTTTTTATCGAATGTAAAATGGATTCAGACGCACTTTTAAAATTAGAAAATCAAATTTGCTTTCCTTTGTATGCGGCTTCACGCCTGATAACACGCTTGTATCAGCCTTACCTCGAAGCTTGGGGGCTAACCTATCCGCAGTATTTGGTCTTACTTTTTTTATGGGAAAAGGAAAAAGGCTATGTGCAGCAAATTGCTCAATCGCTATTTTTGGAAACCAATACCGTAACGCCCTTGCTCAAACGCATGGAACAAGCGCAGTGGATAGAGCGCAGGCGATGTGTGGAAGATGAGCGAAAGGTAGAAGTGCTGCTCACACAAAAGGGGCGCGATTTGAAGGCAGAGGCACACTGTTTGCCCCAAAGGTTGGTTTCTCATCTCAATTTATCCTTAGAAGAGCTGCACCATCTAAAAGTGCAGTTGCAAAAAATAACGGAAACCTTAGAAAAAGTAGAAGACAAAAAATAATAAAAAAAGTCGAAAACAAGTCGTAGTTTAGAAAACTATTCGCAACCTTCTTTGCGCCTTGTATCGGTGATGTGGAGAATTTTCCAGCCCCCTTCGGTCTTGTGCAGTTGGAACGCATTAACGCCACAATGGAGCAATTTTTCTTTGTAGAAAAATAGGTAGGGAGTCCAGACGGTAGCCAAATAGCCATCTATTTGAATTTGGCAAGCCAAGATTCTTTCTTCTATGCTACCTGCCTCTATTTGGGTAAAGGGCTGCAAGAAGGCTTCAAAATCCGTAATGATTTGTACTTTATCTTGGTCTAAAATTGAAACTAAGCGAAAATGAGGCGAAAAGCAAGCCTTTATCCGACTTGTATCGCTTTGGTGCATGCCCTCGAATAATTCGGAAATGCAGTGGCGGATAGCCAGCGAGTCTGTTTGCGCCTGCAAAAAAGAAGGCGATAAAGCCAAAAGAAAAAGAAGTAGATATTTCATAGGTTGTTTTAAAAATAAATTGTAGTTTTTCGCTCTGTCAAAGGTTTAAAAAATCATTGGCAAAAGAAGGGACAAAGCATGGCTCTGTCCCTAATAAATCAAAATAAGGTTTGAAGATTGTAAAATAGTAGGTTATAGACCTATCCAGCCGCGAATGGCTTTCCAAATGTCCATGCCGTTGGCAAAGACCATGAGCGCGATAAGAATGACCATGCCCACTCTTTGTGCTATTTCCATCACTTTTTCGGGTGCAGGCTT
The DNA here is from genome assembly GCF_000422585.1 of Hugenholtzia roseola DSM 9546. Taxonomy (NCBI): domain Bacteria; kingdom Pseudomonadati; phylum Bacteroidota; class Cytophagia; order Cytophagales; family Bernardetiaceae; genus Hugenholtzia; species Hugenholtzia roseola. Next base: position 132,840 of record NZ_AUGI01000025.1, on the reverse strand, counting down.
TCCAGCAATCATTTCATAGAGCAAAAACATGACGTGTCCGCCGTCTAAGGCAGGAATAGGAAGCAGGTTCATAAAGGCTAAAACCATAGAGAGCATGCCTGTCAGAAACCAAAAGCGTTCCCAATTCCAGATTCCACCATAGAATTTTCCGATACTTATCAATCCCCCGACTGATTCAGACATAGGAATTGTACCAGAAACAATTTGCTTCATGCCAGCTAATTGGAGAAATACTACCTCGAAGGCGCGTACCGAACCCACTTGCATGGCTTGGGCAAAGGTATAGGATTCCTCGCGCGTTTGGAGTTTGATTTCGGGGCGAATCCCTAAAAGGGAATCCTTGCTAAGGTCGGCTTCTACTACTACTTCCTGATTTTGGCGCAGGGCTTTGATGGTGAGTTTTTTGCCTTTCCCTTCCGCAATCGCTGTTTGCAGGTCTTGGAAATAGCGGATATTTTGCTCGTTGATGCTCAAAATGCTATCGCCTACTTGCAGACCTGCAAGGGCGGCAGGTTTTTTGGGCATTACCTCGCCTACTTTAAAGGGCATAAGAGGGCTTACGAAGCCACGTGCGCTTTTGTTGGTGCTAAATTGGCGGATAAAATCGTCGGTGATGGGAAGCGAAACGATAGTGCCATTGCGTTCTACTTCGATATTGCCGCCTTCTAAGATGGTGGCAGGATTGGCAAGTTCGTTAAAACTTTGTAGCGTTCTGCCATTGACACGCTGTATTTTGTCGCCTTTCTGAAAGCCTAAACTTGTGCCTAATTCGCTGGGGTAGATGCCGTGCTTATTGACCTCCTGCATGGGATAGTAAGAATCGGGAAAGGAGAAAGTATAGATGATAAAAATCACCACGCCGACGATAACATTGACAATAATACCGCCCAGCATCACGATAAGACGCTGCCAAGCTGGTTTGCTGCGAAATTCCCACGCCTGCGGTTCTGATTTGAGTTGCTCGGTATCCAAAGATTCGTCTATCATACCTGCAATCTTGACATAGCCGCCCAAAGGAATGGCACTTAGACAGTATTCGGTTTCCCCTATTTTAAAACTAAGTAGCTTAGGAGGGAAGCCGATAGAAAAGGTTTCTACCCTAATACCAAAGGCTTTTGCAGCCCAAAGGTGTCCGAGTTCATGCACGCCGACCAAAAACGAAAGCCCCAAGAGCAACTGTAAGGCACTGATAAGAATCTCCAAAACAGATAGGATTTTAAGTGGAAGAAATGGCTGCGCCCCCAAAAGAAGGCTTGAAGATGATTTTGACCCAATTTTAAGTAGCAAAGATAACACATCAAAATCAAATCCCAAAACAGAAAAAAGCCACACCAAAGGCAGCCCCGTCTTTCAGAGCAAGAAGGGTAGCCCGTTGGTCTGTTCTTTCAAACGGTTTTAAGACAATTAAGTTAGGCAAAGGGCATTATTCGAGGTGATATTGGGTCTAAATGGGGTCTAATTTGGGGTCTAAAAATTAAAATGTGCCTTTGCAAACGCACCTTTGGCATATTTTTGTAGTGCCTGCGCCGTTTTTTTAGCACTTGCCTCATCTGTATCGCCTACAAAGACTCTAAAAATGCGCTGCTCGCGATTGTTTGTCCATGTGGTTTGGATATAGATTTGGTCGTAGCCCACTGCCATGAGTTCTTTGCCGCGTTGAATGGCGTTTTTCAAGTCGCTATAAGAAGCGATTTGCACGCCAAAGCCTTTTGGGAAGCGTTCTGTACCCCAAATGCTAAACCAGCGTGTCTTGTATTTGAGAGCCTCTTTTTCTTTGTTGATATCCACTATTGGGCGTTGCGGCTGTGTGTCTGTTTTGCCGCCGCTGTCGCTCGTTGGTAGGGTAGTGCCGTATTCGCCTACGCGAATGACGCGCAATTTTACCTTTGCAGTGCCATCATAGACCATATCAATTTTTTGCGCCGCCGCCTTCGAAAGGTCGATGATGCGGTTCTTGACATAAGGTCCTCGGTCGTTGATGCGCACGACGATACTTTTGTTGTTTTTCAGATTCGTAACTTCTACTAAGGAATTAAAACTAATGCGCTTGTGCGCAGCCGTTTCCATGTACATGGAAAAACGCTCCCCATTGGCGGTGGGTTTGCCATGAAACTGCTCGGCATAATAAGAGGCTACGCCTTCTTCCACATAGCCCAAACTATTGTGGTTGTAATCTTTTGTGCCGCTGGTCAGCATTGCCAAAACTCCTGCCCCGTAAATGGCGTGCAGGACGCGCCCAAAACGACCTACAAAGGCAGGCAGCTGCTTCCGCGCTTTGCCGACAGGCAGAGCGGAAAGAGATTTTAGAATAACACCCATGTAAAGACAACGATATTTGAATAATTAGGATAGGATTTGCCCATGCAAGAAATAAAAACTTTGCCAAATTCACAACTTTTAAGAAGAAAAAATCAATTTTTTCTACCCCAAGCCAATTTCTGTGGTGTTAAATTCTAAAAGTCAAATGCAAATGTAGGGATAAGGCAGTGATTTGTCATATACCCCAAACCCTAAGGGTCTTGAAGACCCTTAGGGTTTAAGTCCAAATTTCATTTCGTTTCAAATTTGAAAACATAAGGCTTTTCGCAAAACACAACCTGCCCCAAGCCAATCCTACTAAGCTATTCTATAAACTCGAAGGCAGCATCTTGGTAATAAACCAGCTTGTGAATGTGTGCCGTAAGGGTGCGCAAATCTTTCCCTGTGCCATAGTTGGGCAGTTGGTTGATGTGAATTTTAATCGGAATCTCCTTTGCCCAATATTGTAGCAAATCAAATAAAAGCATTGCATCATCTATCGAAACAATCTTGACTTTGAGGCTCTGAACTCTAAAGTGTTGATTGTCTGTGATTTTAAAAACAAAATAATCTACTTTTAAATTTTGCTTGATGCCCTTAATTTCTATACTTGCCGTTTGGTTCAATAAAATGCGCTTGTACTGCTCATTTGCCACTTCCACTAAAATAGACTTTGCATCGAGATAAAAATTGTGTTCGGTCTTGAAAAATGCACCTTTGGGAATTTTAAGGCGGGGCAATAAGGTGAGCGAAATAGCACCCAACGCAAAATTAAAAGGCAAAATTAGAGAAGACGGAAAGATGCTCGATACTAAAAAAAGAACCAAATTGAGCAATAAGGTAAAAATGAAAAACAAGTTTGTCAGGCTCACTTTTTTTTCTGTCTTGTCTTTTGATAATGCCCACGCTTGATTTTGTAACAAACTTGGCTCTATTTGGTAGCTCGCCACTAAGGGGTAGCCCTCGGTAGTGAAGCTGCGCTGGCGAATTTGTAGCGTTTGGGTTTTGGTAGGAAAATGGGCAAGGGTCTGATTTTGTCCGCAATGTTGGTAATTTAGGTACTGCCAAGTTTCCCAAAGAAAAACGGATTGGCAGGCGGCACAGAAAACGACTTGGTCGTCTGCCTTGATGGTATCGCCCGTAATGGGGTCTTGGCGGTTTTCGGCTAAAAAGTCGGCGTGCGTCTGGTTTTTAATATGATGGAGGTGAACTTTTGGCTTCATAGCAAAGTAGAAAAGTAGGAATTAGACTGTGGAAGGCTTGTTTTTTATTCGTGTGAAATGCCCGAAAGGTTTTGATTTTTATCGTACCTTTGCGGCAAATTTTGGCAAACTCAATCTCTGATATGGTCTTTATTTGTAGGAAGGAGCATTTTTCGGCTGCCCATCGGCTCTATAACGCCGCTTGGAGTCCCGAAAAAAACTGTGAAGTGTATGGTGTTTGTGCCAATCCCAACTGGCATGGGCATAATTTTGAACTGGTAGTAAAGGTAGGGGGTGAAATAGACCCCAACGCAGGGTGGGTCATGGATATGAAAGTCTTGGGCAGGCTCATCAAAGAGAGCATCATCGAGCGCGTCGACCATAAGAACCTAAACGAAGAGGTTGATTTTCTAAAAGGCAAATTCCCTTCTTGTGAGGTCTTGGTGATGGAATTTTGGAAAATCCTTGCCCCTCAAATTGAAGCCCATTCGCAGGGACGCGCCCGCCTGCATAGCCTTACTTTGTGGGAAACAGAGAAAAACTTTGTGGAATACTTCGGATAAAAGCCCTTTTTCTTTGAGAAGTGCCTAAAAAGTAGCGGTTTTTCGAAAAAAAGACAAGTTTTTCAAAACAAAATTTCGTGCTTTCTCTGTTTTCTATTAAATTTCGAGTATGAAGATTTTTTGCTATTCACCCAATTCTTACCAGAAAAACAACAGAAAACATGGATAGGGTCATTACCATTGCTGCAAATGCGGCTTATGATTTATACTATCACGCCGACAAAAATCGCTTTTATCTCACTTTAAAGGGTTTTTGGAAGTCTGTCGACGTTGCGCCCAACTACCTTTCTGATTGGCAGAAAGCCCTTTCGCTTTCTACCGAGGGCTTTACAATCCTAACCGACTTGCGTACTTCTAAGGTCTATACGCCCGAAGTGGCGGCTTTGCACGAAAAGGCGCAAAAAATGGTAGTAGATGCAGGGCTTTCCCAAACTGCCGAAGTGCTGCCTAATAGCGTCTTTATGGATTTTCAGACGCGCTATTTGAGCGAAAAAAGTCACATGCCCACCGACAAATTTACCGAAATAGAGGCTGCCGAAGCCTACCTCGATTCGCTACAAATTTTGGCGGAAAGCCGAAAGGAACAGACTGCTACCAAATCTGACCCCTTGTAGTTCCAGTGATGTTAAATTCTAAAAATTAGGTTCGAATGTAGGGACAAGGCAATGCCTTGTCCGCCCTAAGATAGAAACAAAAAAGGGCTTTCAGACCTAAAAAAAGAGTTTTGCCCAAATTTTATTTCGTTTCTAATGGGATAAGACAAAACTTAATATGATTACTTGTAGTCCTACTTACTGTCTTTGGCAAAGGCTTTGCAGCGTTTTTAAAGAGGGCTGCCAATAAAACTTTGCCAAAGGTCTTTCTGCTAAGGGTATTTTGATGCCAAAGCCCTGCATGAGCATCAATTTTTCGCTTATTTTTGCTTACTTTTGGGGCTATTTGGTGGCTTCTTCTCCTCTGTCTTCATTTTTAATTGTATGCCCTTTTTCAAAAAAAAGCCCAAATTTAGGCATTATACCCAGTTAGACCAAATGGATTGCGGTCCTACCTGCCTGCGTATGATAGCGCGACACTACGGAAAAAATATCCCAATCCAGCAACTGCGCGAACTTTCTTTTATCGGCAAACAAGGGGTCTCTTTTTTAGGAATTAGTGCTGCCGCCGAAAAAATAGGCTTTCGCACGCTTTCGCTCAAAGCAGACTTCGCCCTTTTGGTCAATGAAGTCCCCCTGCCCTGCATTGCGCATTGGCAACAGAACCATTTTGTCGTCATTTTTCACATCGAAAAAAACAAAAAAGGCACATGGATACACGTCGCCGACCCCGCCACAGGCATTGTCGTCTATTCCCAAGAGGAATTTTGCAGGTATTGGTTGCATGCGCAAAATAGCAAAGACGGCGAAGGGCTGCTCCTGCTTTTAGAACCCACTGCTAATTTCTACCAACAAGAAGAAAATTTAGAAAAGCGCACCGACCTAACTTTTCTCTACAAATACCTCATTCCCTATCGCCGCTATATCATACAACTGCTTATCGGCGTTTTGGTAGGAAGCCTGATTTCGCTGCTTTTCCCTTTCCTGACCCAAGCCGTTGTAGATTATGGCATCAAGACCGAAAATGTAGGCTTTGTCTATACCATACTTTTTGGACAACTGATGCTTTTTTTGGGAAAAACTGCCATCGAGATGATTCGCGGTTGGATATTGCTCCACCTTTCGGCGCGTATCAATATGGCTATTTTATCCGACTTCCTGATAAAACTCATGCGTCTGCCCCTTTCCTTCTTCGACTCTAAAAACTTGGGCGACCTCATTCAGCGCATGCGCGACCACGATAGGATAAAGGTCTTTCTAACGTCTTCTTCTTTGAGTGTTGTTTTCTCTCTTTTCAATTTGTTTATTTTTAGTCTGATTTTAGGAATTTATAGCCCCCTTATTTTGCTTTTGTTTTTGGTAGGAAGTTCTTTTTATGTGGGTTGGATTTTCTTTTTTCTAAAAAAGCGAAAACAAATAGACTACAAACGCTTCAACCAATTAGCCGCTAATCAGACCACAGAAGTACAGCTGCTCACAGGCATGCCCGAAATCAAACTCAATAATTGCGAGCGGCAGAAGCGTTGGGAATGGGAACGCCTCCAAATTCGCCTTTTCAAAATTAGCCTCAAAAGTTTGGCTTTGAGCCAATACCAAAATGCGGGCGGCTTTTTTATCAATGAACTCAAAAATATCCTCATTACCTTTGTGGCGGCAGGGCTGGTCATCAAAGGCGAAATGACTTTGGGTATGATGTTAGCCGTTTCCTACATCTTGGGGCAGCTCAATAGTCCCTTGTTCCAACTCATTGACTTTATCCAACAAGCCCAAGATGCCAAAATTAGTTTGGAGCGTTTAGCCGAAATACACAACGCCGCCGAAGAACAGAGTCAAGCCATCGGCGAAGCCTTTATCATTCCCGAAAAAGAAGACCTTTTTATCCGAAATTTAAACTTTCGTTACAACGACCCCAACAAAGATTGGGTCTTAAATAATCTCAACCTTATCATACCCAGAGGCAAGACCACAGCTATCGTCGGCGCGTCGGGAAGTGGCAAAACAACCCTTATCAAACTTTTGCTCAAATTTTACGACCCCGAAATGGGCGACATCCGTATCGGCGAAACTACCCTAAGAAGCATAGAAGCAAGCCAATGGCGCGAAAAATGTGGCTCTGTTATGCAAGATGGTTTTATCTTTTCGGATACCATTGCGCGAAATATCGCCGTCGGGGAGGATATTATCGATAAAATGAGGTTGCTCAAAGCCGTAGAAATTGCACAAATCAAAGAGTTTATAGAAACTTTGCCCCTCAATTACAACACCAAAATCGGTGCGGAGGGCGTAGGTTTGAGTGGCGGACAACGCCAGCGGCTACTCATTGCGCGTGCCGTCTATAAAGACCCCGAATTTCTTTTCTTCGACGAAGCCACCTCCGCCTTAGATGCCAACAATGAGCGAAAAATTACAGAAAAACTAACCGAATTTTGCAAAGGCAAGACCACTATCGTAATTGCTCACCGTTTGAGTACGGTGCGCAATGCCGACCAAATCTTGGTCTTAGACCATGGGCAGGTGAGCGAAAGCGGCACGCACGAGGATTTGGTAGCCAAAAAAGGACGTTACTATGAATTAGTAAAAAATCAGTTGGAATTGGGCAACTAATCTGTTGCAAATCCCGCTGCTCAAAGGTTATATTTTCATAAAGTTCCACAACTTTGCCTTTCTAATAGAGAAAATTGGTACCTTTGCCCTTCAAAAAAGGTAGTGTTTCGTCTTTTGTTTTTCCTACTCAAAAAAAAATGGTATGACATACGCTTTATTTTCTACTTGTGCAAATGGTTTGGGAGCGGCTATTTTTTCAGGCTTTGCCTCGCCTTTGGCTGCCATTTCTTGGTCGGCTTCGGATACGGTTTTTAGTTTCGGCTTTATAGAATTGCGTTGGTATGGCTTGCTTTTCGCCTTGGGCTTTATCATTGGCTACCAAATTTTTAGCAGAATCTATAAAATTGAGGGCAGACCGCAAGAGGATTTGGACATTTTACTCACCTACATTGCCCTTGCTACCATTATCGGCGCACGCTTAGGACACTGTTTTTTCTATGACCCCGAATATTATTTGAGCAACCCCATCGAGATTTTTCAGCCGTGGAAGGGCGGCTTGGCAAGCCATGGGGGAACAATCGGTATCCTGATAGCACTCTTTTTATACACACGCAAACGCCCCGACCAGCCCTACCTTTGGCTCTTGGATAGGATTGTGATTCCGATTGCCTTAGCAGGGGCTTTTATTCGCATGGGCAATTTGATGAACTCCGAAATTTACGGCGGCACAACCGACCTGCCTTGGGGCTTTATCTTCGAGCTACGTGGCGAAACAGAGCCGAAGCACCCTACCCAAATTTATGAAGCCCTTTCCTATCTTTCGCTTTTTGTGATGTTGGTCTTTATGTATCTGAAAGATAAGCGCGTACTGCCCAGCGGCAGGATTTTCGGCACTTTCTTAGTCGTTCTTTTTGGGGCGCGTTTGCTTATAGAATTTGTCAAGAACGTGCAGGAAGAGTGGGAAATCGACCTAATTGCCGCTACGGGATTGAACATGGGGCAGTGGCTTAGTGTGCCTTTTATTTTGGTAGGATTTTATTTTCTTGTCCGTTCTTTTTCGCCAAAAGCCAAACAAGAGGCGATTGATTTTGATGCAAAATTTAGTAAAAAGAGTACAAAATCATAGCCTAACTGCCTGCAAGGACACAAACAGCAGCAGTGCAGTTGTTTGTGTTAGGTTCTAAATTATCATTTGTTTTGTAGGGACAAGGCACTGCCTTGTCCCAAGTTTGATTGAAACAAAAGTGGTTTCAGAACTTGTTTTTTTTCCTATTTTCCGATAGAAATGATGGTGATAGAAACAAAGGCGATAGAAATAAGAGCGAAAGGCTTTTTACGAAACTTTGTCTTCGCTATTTCTAATATTTTTAGAAAATGATATAAAAAAATTGAAATAAAAAATGCAAGTTTCTTTGATTGTAGCCAAAGGCGAGCGTGGCGAAATTGGCGTTGCAAATGAAATGCTTTGGAAATTGCCTGCCGATATGAAGTTTTTTCGCCAAACCACAACGGGGCATACCCTTTTAGTAGGGCGCAAGACCTTCGAAAGTTTCGGAAAAGGTTTGAAAAATAGATTTTGTATCGTACTGACAAGTCAAACCGATTACGAACACGACCCTACTTTGGCAGCACTTTGTCCCGATTTGGATACTGCCTATCAAATGGCACAGGCACGCGGCGAAAAGGAGTGTTTTGTAGTAGGGGGAGCGCAAATTTATGAACAAGTTTTACAGAAAAAATGGCTTACCAAATTGTATATTACCGAAGTTTTAGCTACTTTTGAACGTGCTGATGCCTTTTTCCCCTCGATAGAGGAGGCAGCGTGGCAGCTCGAAAGCGAAACCTACTATGCGGCAGATGCACAGAATCAATACAATTTAGTTTTTAAGAGATACACAAAAAGAACCTAATAAGTCCTTTTAAGTTTTAAATTTTTCCCCTGCTATGGTCAATCTTCGCCTGCGCTCGCTTCGGTGGCGCATCTTAGCCAATCAATACTACAAAAAATACTACCAAGAGCGTCCCTCGAAAGAGCGGTTCTATGTGGGCGCGATGGCTTTGGTCTTGTTTTTTGTCGTGATGCAGGCTTTTTTTTGGCTTTGGCGCACCTACAGACCCGTAGAAATTTGGCAGATTATCCCCCATCAAGCCGTTTTGGTACTCGAATCGGATAATGCCGCTCGCGATTGGGAAAATTTGCAAGCCTTTCCACTTTGGGAGCAGATAAAAAAATTACCTTATTTTAAAGGACAAAATGCCAAACAAAATCTGATACAGACCCTAAGCACTGATACTTTGGGGTGGAAGAAATATTTGGTAGATAAAAAAGTTTATGTTTCATTGCACTTGGTTTCTCAAAGTGAAGTAGATTTCCTTTTTTATACTCAACTATCTGAAACAGAACTACTTTGGTTGCCTTCTTTTTTAGAAAGGTGGGCAAAAGACAAAAAATGGGAGTGGCAGGAGCGGCATTTGGAAGGGCAGACCATTTACGAGGTAATAGAAAATGGAGATGTACTTTTTGCCTGTACTTTTTATGACAAATTTTGTATCATCAGCCATACGCCACTTTTGGTAGAAGATGTCATGCGCAAGACGGCAAAAAATATGAGCGAATCTTTTTTGGGTGCGCCCAAAGCATTGCAAAATTGGTCTAAAATTGAAAACGAACAGGTCAAAATCTATATCAACTTTAATCAATTTCCAAATTTTATCGCTGCCTTTACCAACGAAAGCCAACAGCAATTATTGGAGGATTGGAAACGGTGGGCGCAGGCGTTTCTATTAGAAGGGCTTTTGCAAAAAGATGGCATGGTGCTAAATGGTACGCTTTTATATCAAGACGATTACCAAGAGAGCGACTATCTGACGGTCTTGTCTTCGCAAGAACCCACTGATTTTGAAGATATTTTGGCTTACATTCCCAAACAGACCGCCATTTTTTATAGAATTGGAATAGCCCAACAAGCACTTTTTTTGAAAGATTTAAAGGCTTATTGGAAAAAATTTGAGCCACAAAGTTTGCAAGCGCGTGAATCTTTGGCAGATGAATACAGTTTCCAAACAGACGAATTTTTGTCCTACCTTTCCCAAGAAGTAGCCTTAGCCGTCTTCGAAACTTCCGAAAGCCGCGAAGAAGCCGAAAAGATTTTATTTTTAGAAATGCGCGATTCGGCACAAAGTCAGGCACTATTAGAACTTTTAGCCGAAAATGCGGCGGCGAAATGGGCAGCAGAAAGTGAGGTTTCCATTTATGAAAAGTATGAAAAAAATACCATTCTTAGAATTGAAGTAGAAGAATTACCACAAAAACTATTAGGAAAAGTCTTTGCGGGTTATCCGCGCACCTATGCCACTTGGGTAGGGGCAGGCAAATATTTGGCATTTGCCAACACTTCGGAGGCTTTGCATACCCTTATCGACGACCAAGCCGACGAGCAGGTTTGGGCAAAGTTGGTGCGCCAACGCCAATTCTTTAAAGAGGCAGGCACAAAAGCAACCCTGAATCTGACCGTAGATTTGCCTCGCGCTTGGAACTGGATTTTTCAGCGGCTTTCTTCCGAAAAACAGCAGGAATGGGAAAAATATAAGTACATTCTCTTAAATGCTGAACTACTTTCCTTTCAGGCACAAAGCCAAAAGGAAACCCTTGAAACGGCATTTTTGCTCAAAAATAGAAGCGTTCCTGCCAAAACGGAGGGAAAGAGCTATCAGGTAAAAGCCAAAAGTACCTTTTCGCAGGTTTTGGAATCGAAGCCCTATTTGGTTAGAAATCATATTGATAGAAGCCGCGAAATTTTGGTACAAGATGCAAATGATAATCTAAGTTTGGTAGCCGATGATGGCAAAATTCTTTGGACAATTCCTCTCAATGGCACGCTTCGAAACCAAGTCTATCAAATTGATATTTACAACAATAACAAACTGCAATATTTATTAGCTACCCACAATCGCATCTATGTTTTGGATAGATTGGGACGCAATGTAACGGGCTTTCCTGTTCAAATTGGAGGCTATATAGATGAATTAGGCTTGATAGATTACGAAGGTAAGAAAGAGTATAGAATTGCAGCTTCCACTACCGAAGGCGAGGTTTTTTTATACAATAAAGAAGGACGCTCTTTGGCAGGTTGGCAACCCAAACGCCTTAATTCCGCCCTTTCAACGCCTTTGCGCCATGTTCGGATAGGAAACAAAGACGCACTTTTGGCATTACAAGAAAACGGACGCATGTATGTTTTGCAAAGAAATGCAAATACTTACCCCAAATTTCCGCTTCCTTTTGATGTTCCCGTACATTCGCCTTTTTTCTTGCAGTATGGCAAGACGTTGGAAGAATCTATCCTCACTTTTGTTTCCGAAAAAGGCGAAACTATCCGCCTCAATTTGGCAGCGAAAGTGTTGGAGCGCAAGGAATTGTATCGGGCTTCGCGCCATACTTTTTTTAGTTTGTGTCTTGATGAAGTAAATAAAAAGAACTATGTAGTAGTTCGTTATGATGACAAAGAAGTTGCTATTTTGAAGCCCAACGAACAACTTTTGTTTGCCAAAACGTTTTCTAATAGCAATCCTAAAAAAGTTCAGTATTACAACTTTGGAGGTAGCACCGAAATTATCGCCATCTCTGATTTGCAGGAGCAAAATACCTACCTCTACTACCCCGACGGCACACTTTTTACGCAAGAGCCAATTCCAAGCAATGGTGAAATTGTGCTATTGTATTCCGAAAAGAAAGAAGAATTTTATCTCTATCGTACCTACAATAAAGAATTGGATTTACTGGTTTTAAAAAAATAACTTTTCCAAAATAATTCATACAATAGCTCATAAAATAGCTCATAAAGTAGTTTCCAAAACTTCGGCTAAAAATTTCGTTTTCAGACCTTGCGCCATCAGCAGAGGCAGGTGGCGAATTTTCGCCGCTTTTCAAACATTTTCCACTTTTTTGCGCTTGTAAAATTGCTTGTTCTGCTTTTCTTTGCGAACTTTGCGCAGGCTTTAATAGAATAAGTCTAAATAAGGAAAGTGCTTTTTATTTGTCGAAAAGCACAAACCCCATTCGCAATCCATCTCAAAACGAAAATAATATGTTGTCTATAAAAAACTTACACGCCAAAATCGAAGACAAACCGATTCTAAAAGGTTTAAACTTTGAAGTAAAAGCGGGCGAAGTGCATGCCATCATGGGCCCTAATGGGTCGGGCAAAAGTACGTTGGCTTCTGTTTTGGCAGGAAAAGAAGACTATGAAGTTACCGAAGGCGAGGTGATTTTTCAGGGTAAAAATCTGCTGGATTTAGCCCCCGAAGAACGTGCCGCCGAGGGCGTTTTTTTGGCGTTTCAGTATCCGATAGAAATTCCGGGCGTGAGCAATGCCAATTTTTTGAAAACGGCGGTCAATGAAATTCGCAAGTACAAAAATTTAGAACCGCTTGATGCCGTAGGTTTTTTAAAATTGATGAAAGAAAAGGCAGCAATGATGGAAATAGAGGCTTCTATGTTGTCGCGCTCGCTTAATGAAGGCTTTTCGGGTGGCGAAAAGAAGCGAAATGAAATTTTGCAGTTAGCAGTGCTAAACCCTGCCTTAGCGATTTTAGACGAAACCGATTCAGGTTTGGATATAGATGCTTTAAAAATTGTAGCAAATGGTGTCAATAAATTCAAATCAAAAGAAAAGGGTGTAGTTGTCATTACACACTATCAAAGGCTTTTGGATTATATCGTACCCGACTTTGTGCATGTCTTGTATCAGGGTAGAATTGTGCGTTCTGGCACAAAAGAATTGGCGTTGGAATTAGAGGAAAAAGGTTACGATTGGATTAAGGCAGAGGTGGCGGCACAGATGCAATAAGTGTAAGTCTTTGATTTAAAGGCTCTTACACTAAAAATGCCTCTCTCTTTGTTTCTACATTTCTTGTTTTTTTCCGAACCTTTCTTGCCATGACCTCACCTACTTCTCTCGACCTGAAAGCACAGTTTTTAGCACCCTTCGAAGCCCTGCTGGAAAGTCCCGCCCTTGCGCCCTTGAAAAAAGAACGCGCCGCCGCTTTCCAAGCCCTAAGTGAGCAGGAGCTTCCCACACAAAAGCACGAGGAGTGGAAATATTTTCCGCTCAAAACGCTCTGTGAAACTCCTTTCGAAACCGAAACCGACACACAGATTGCAGAATCCGACTTTGAGCCTTTTCTTATTCCCGATTTGGAGGCAAATCTTATCGTCTTTGTCAATGGAAAATTGGCGTTTAAGGGCTTAAAAGAAAACCATAAAGGACTAAGGATTGCGACTTTTTCAGAAATTGCACAAGAAAAGCCCGATTTATTAGAAAAGCACTTCAATCAATATACAAATTTTGAAGGTAATTTCTTTACCAAACTCAATACTGCCGCCACACAAGAGGGCATGCTGATTGAAATTCCGAAGAATACAACGTTGCGTTATCCTATCGTGCTGCTTTGGATTTCGAAAACCGAGCAAGACAATTTGGCTACTCAAATTCGAAATTTGGTTTTGGTAGGCGAAAATAGTCAAGCCAAAATTATTCAGCAAAATGCCGTTATCGCGACCAAAAATCAGCAAAAAAATGGTAAAAATTGGACAAATAGCGTAACCGAAATTGTATTAGAACGATACGCGCACTTAGAACATTACCGCCTGCAAGACGACCCTGCACAAGATTTTTACATAGGTTCTACCTTTGTTCGCCAAGCCGACAATAGCCACTTCGAGGATTTTACCTTCTCTTTTGCGGGCAAACTGATTCGAAACAACTTAGTCTTGTCTTTGGGTAGTCAGGTAGAAGGGTATATGAACGGACTGTATCTTCCTGATAGTCAGTGTGTTGTGGATAATCATACGGCTGTGGCGCACGAAAAACCGAATAGTTATAGCAACGAACTATACAAAGGCGTTTTGGGAGCGCAAAGCAAGGCGGTCTTTAATGGTAAGATTTTTGTCATGCCTGATGCCCAAAAAACAAATGCTTTTCAGTCTAATAAAAATATTTTGTTAGATGATTCAGCCATTATCGATACCAAGCCACAGCTCGAAATTTGGGCAGATGATGTGAAATGCTCGCATGGCGCAACCACAGGGGCGATAGACCAGGATTCTATCTTCTATCTGCGTGCGCGTGGGATTCCGCAAAAGCAGGCAAAGGCACTTCTGATGCAGGCTTTTGCCTTAGAAGTAGTAGAAAAAATTAAAATAGAAGCCTTGAAAAATCATATAGAACAAAAAATCTATAACCGTTTTTCATAATAGCTTGCTCCTCTCAAAAAGTTGCGCGTGAAAGTACGCGCAACTTTAATCTTTGTGTGCATTTTTAATAAAAAACAAAGATGAAAGTAAAAACTGACTTTCAAAACCAAATCCCCTTTTTAGGGGTAGGAATGGGCTTTCGCACACCTTTTCTGCCTGCTTTATGGCATCATAAAAAGGAGGTCGATTTTTTGGAAATTGTAGCCGACCACTATTTAGAGGCAAAAGGACAGAAAAAAGAAGAATTAGACTTTTTAAAAGACAATTTTATCCTCATTCCCCATGCGTTGGATACTTCTTTGGGCAGCAGTGAGGGACTTTTCGAGCCTTATATAGAAAAATTGGCACGTCTGATAGACTACCTAAATCCACCTTATTGGAGCGAACATTTGGCTTTCACAAGGGCGGCAGGCGTAGGCATTGGGCATCTCACGCCCACTACTTTTTCTACTGAAATGCTCGATATTTTTACAAAAAATATTGAGAAAGTGAAAAGTTATATCAAAAAGCCTCTTATTTTAGAAAATATAACCTATGCCTTTCGCCTTCCTGATAGCGATTTAGAGGAAGCCGATTTTATTAGTCAGTTAGCCCAAAGAGCCGACGTAGGTTTGCTTTTAGATGCTACTAATTTATATATCAATAGCGTTAATCACAATTTTAGTTATATGGATTTTTTAGCTAAAATACCCAAAGAAAAAATTATTCAACTGCATTTTGTGGGTGGGCAGGCGCAGGGCGAATGGCTTATAGATAGCCACAGCAGCAAAACGCCTCCTCAAATTTTGAAAGTGATAGAAGAAATTGTAAAATTAGCCCCTCATCTAAAAGGTGCAATTTTAGAGCGAGATGAGAATTTTCCGCCTTTTTCCGAAATAAAAGAGGAAATGGCGACGGTAAGAGCCTTATTTGAAAAGCATAAAAACAGCGAAAAATAAATTTTAAAAAATAAACTATTTTACTGACGACATAAAAGAAAACGCAAAAAAATCGCTACTTTTGTCCCGACTTTCACCTTATTCTTCATCAAGATTTTCTTTCAAGACATGTTCAAGACCACAGAAATTACGGCTTATACCATTCCGAGCGATAACGTTATTCACCAGCGGTTGCTCTTTGCTTATGAAAAAACGGTTGAAACGATTTTAAAATCAAATCAGAAAGTTTCGGTCTTAGAAATTGGCAGTGGAGCAGGCAAAGGCGCGGAACTTTTGGCAGCACACCCCGAAGTAGTCGCCCATTATACTGCGATTGATAAAAACAACCAACTTGTGCCTCACCTGCAAAATAAGTATCCTCACTTCAAATTTGTGGAAGGTTTTGTACCCCCTCTGCCTTTTCAAAATGAAAGTTTCGATTGGGTTATTACCCAACAAGTAATAGAACATATAGAAGATGATTCGTTTTTTTTAACTGAAATTCATAGGGTTTTGAAAAAAGGCGGAAAGGCTATCATCACAACGCCTAATAAGCCTATGTCGCTTACGCGCAATCCTTGGCATGTGCGCGAGTACAATCCCAAAGAGATGCACGAACTGGCGGCGCAATTCTTTGCAGAGGTAGAATTGTGGGGCATTACAGGCGATAAAGTAGTTTGGGATTATTACGAAAAAAACAAGCAATCGGTGGCAAAGTTCAAGCGTTTGGACATCTTTAATTTGGAGCAAAATCTGCCTCGTACCCTATTACAAGTTCCTTATGATTTATTGAATCGTTGGAATAGAAATAAATTGAAAGACCAAAATGATGGTTTAGTTGCTGCCGTAACGACGGAAAACTACCGCTTTACAGAGGATTTGGATACCTGCTTCGACTTCTTTTGTATCGTAACGAAAAACTAATTTCCAAACATGAAAATCAGACAAAAAAAATCGACGCTGCTAATAGCGTTGCTGACGCTTCTTTTTTGCACCCTTAATGCCTGTTCGGGTGATGAACTTGGGCGCGGCGCACCTGCGCCCGATTTCGAGGCGATAAATCTCACAACGGGCAAAAAGGTAAAACTTTCTGACTACAAAGGCAAAGTCGTGATGCTTTATTTTTGGGCAGATTGGTGTCCTACCTGTAAGAAAGAGTTTCCCGAAACACAAGCCTATTATGCTGAAATTCAACAAGATAAGGCTGCCGATTTCGAGCTTTTAGCCATCAATTACAAGCAAGAAATAGAGGCTTCTGAAAAGTTTAAACAAGAATTTAATATCTCTTTTCCTATGCTACCCGATAAGGAAGGCGAAATAGCTGCACTGTATCAGGTAGATGAAAGACTGCCTACTAATTATTTCATCGACCCCGAAGGCAAGATTATTCGCAAGATTTTGGGCTGGGTAGATAAAAAACAGGTTAATATTATGATTGAACAACACAAACAAAAATAAGATTTCTGCGTTTTGTAACATCTGTTACTGAAAGCAGAAAAAAGACTTTCTATCTTCGTTATCAAATCATCTTACCATCAAAAAAATGAAAAAAATCTCAAATCATCTTACTATTCTTGTGTTGCTTTCTTTGCTTTTCTTTTCGGCTTGCGCCCAAAAACAAGATAGCGGAGCGCAAATGAGCCAACAAGAAGGCATGACCCAAACAGGGACTGAAACTGGTTCTGAAACAAATACAGAAATAAATTATGACTGTGTAAATTGTGGCATGCCCTCGCAGGATTTCCCTAATTGGCAGGCACTTGTCAAAGAAACAGGGGGCAAAGAAGTTTATTTCTGTGCGCCGCGCTGCTTATTTATGCACCTAAGCGAGGAAGAAGCGGCGGCGAGAGCTTCCGAAATTCGCGTTGTCAATTATTACAAAGCCCCTGAAAAAATAGATGCCAAAACTGCCTTTTTCGTTACAGGCAGCGACGTAACGGGTCCTATGGGCGTAGATTTTGTGCCTTTTGCAAATCAGCAGGACGCAGAGGCTTTTAAAAATGAGCATCAGGGCAAACAAATTTATAGCTTTTCCGAAATCACGCCCGAAGTCTTGAAGGCGGAACTGGGGGGAAAAAAACACCAAATGGCGCACTAATCTTATTTTGATGGCGTTGGATTTGTAAAATCCAATGCCATCAAAGAGGAGAAATGCTCTTCTGTGCATTTCTTTTTGGAGGGGTGTTTGAAAAAAAAGCAATTTTTTTTATATTTAATGCCTTGAAAATCAAACCGAAAAGAGAAAACTTCTGAAAAAAGCGAAAAAAAAAGCGCGAAACATTTGGAGGTTATCAAAAAACGCCTTACCTTTGCATCATCATTTCGGACGGAGATGACAAACAAAATCAAATCTTCTTTTAGTCTTTGGAACTAAACCGAACTAAAAGCGGTTTTCTAAAAAAGATAGAGAGGTGGCCGAGTGGCTTAAGGCGGCACCTTGCTAAGGTGTTGTACTCGTAAGGGTACCGGGGGTTCGAATCCCTTCCTCTCTGCAATCTTCCTAAGATTTTGTTCTGTCTTTCTAAGCAAACGAAATCTTAAAGAGTTCGGGGTGTAGCGTAGCCCGGTTATCGCGCCACATTTGGGATGTGGAGGTCGCAGGTTCGAATCCTGCCACCCCGACGAATTTACTTCATAGGATTGTTGAATAGATGCTTTTATATCTGTTCAACAATTTTTTTATCTTGTTTTGTCGCTTTAAAGTGCCAAAATAGATAAAAGTTGGTTCCTTAGCTCAATTGGATAGAGCAACTGCCTTTAAGCCTTTGCAAAAAAGACTTGCAAAATTAGGAGCCTTTATAGAGAAACAAAATCTATAAAGTGGATAGTACTATATCGGTGAAGCCTTCCTTAGATGTAAATCTAAAATGGTAATACCGAGGAAACTCTTATCCTTTGGGGATAGGGTGTCTTGAAGGCTCAAATCGAATTTAAGATTTGAGGGTAGAGATGCCTAAAAACAATCAGCAGGCAAATGTTCATCTTGCCTCTGATTATTTGGAGGTTCCGTAGAGACTACACGTACTACACCTGAAATGGTGAAGATATAGTCCAGACCACAAATTATCTTTGAATTTGAAGAAGATAAGCAATGAAAATTGTAGTTGGTACGCTAAGCAGTAGGTTGCTGGTTCGAATCCAGCAGGAATCACGATAAAAAATCTGCCTCACAAATTCTAATGGTAGAATGGTGTTAGAATGGCATTTGATAGGGCGTAAGACCCCAAAAAAGACCAAGACTCTTTGCGAAAAGTCTTGGTCTTTTTTGTTTGCTTTGCGTTGTATTGAAAAGTAAGCCCAAAAACCTTTTCGCCCTTATGCAAGTTTAAGAAAGGGTACTTTGTTTTTATTCACCAAAAGCCACTTCCTCTCTATTTTATGCCCTCATCTCTTACTTATACGCACCTTAGCACGTCACAACGCCTTGAACTTAAAACCTTAGGCGACCTAAAAGCGGCAGGTTATATGCCAATTTCGGTCAAAGAAGAGCTTAGACAGAATCTTATCCAAGCCTTAGAAAGTGGAAAGTCTGCCTTCGAAGGAATTTATGGATATGAAGATACCGTTATTCCGCAGTTGGAAAGGGCGATTCTTTCGCGTCATAACATCAATTTGCTCGGTTTGCGTGGGCAGGCAAAAACGCGCTTGGCACGCTTGATGGTCAATCTTTTAGATGAATATGTCCCCATTGTGGCAGGTTCAGAACTCAATGACGACCCTCTTGCGCCACTTTCACTTTACGCGCGGACGCAAATAGAAACTTTTGGCGACCAAACACCGATAGCTTGGCTACCCCGTCAGGAACGGTACACCGAAAAATTGGCTACGCCCGACGTAACCGTAGCCGACCTAATTGGCGATATAGACCCCATTAAGGCGGCAAACTTGAAAATATCCTATTCTGATGAGCGCAGTATCAATTTTGGTCTAATTCCTCGCACGCATCGCGGCATCTTTGTCATCAATGAAATTCCCGATTTGCAGGCGCGTATTCAGGTAGCACTTTTTAATATTTTGCAGGAGGGCGATATTCAGATTCGTGGCTTTAAGATTCGCTTACCGCTTGATATTCAGTTTGTTTTTACGGCTAATCCCGAAGATTATACCAATCGCGGCAGTATCGTAACGCCACTCAAAGACCGTATTGGCAGCCAAATCATTACACACTATCCGCCTACGATTGAGGTTTCTAAAAAAATTACGCAACAAGAGGCACAGGTCAAGACCGAACAGAAAAATCGTGTCCAGACCTTTGAATTTAGCGACAATTTGCTCGAAGCCATTGCTTTTACGGCACGTGAAAGCGAATTAGTAGATGCCAAAAGTGGCATTTCGGCGCGTCTGACCATTTCGGCTTATGAAAACCTTATCAGCACAGCCGAAAGAAGGGCGATTTTGAACAAAGAGCCACACACGTATTTGCGTATCAGCGATTTTATGGGCATTGTGCCTGCTTTGGCGGGCAAAGTAGAGTTGGTGTATGAAGGCGAACAAGAGGGCGCAGGTATTGTGGCACAAAGTCTTATCAATAAGTCCTTGCGCAACATTTTTACACAATATTTTCCTAATCCAGAAAAGGAAAAGAAAAATAAAATAAACCTTTACAAAAACCTGCTCGATTGGTTTGAGGCAGGCAATACGCTCGAACTGCTCAATGACTTATCTACGGCAGACTACGAAGCCAAACTCGATAGCGTGCCTTTTCTCAAAAAAATAGTTTTAGCAAAGATGCCGACTTTAAAGGGGGCAGAATTGTATCTGATGATGGAATTTTGTTTGCATGGCTTGGCAGAATACTCGGCTATTGGTCGGAAAAATTTGGATAATGCCCTTACTTTCAGCGACTTACTTAGTGGCATGTTTTCCCTACCACAAGAAGATGACGACGAAGAAGACGACTATTAAAACAAAAAATAGGGCAGCCACAAGGCTTTGAAAGGTCGTTTGCGCCTTTGAAAACGCGCTCTCTTTCGGGGTGCTTGTGCTTACTTTGCGCCCTTTTTTCTACCTTTGCGCCTTCAAAACGCTTTTCCAAACTTCATGACTTACGACATTACGCTCATCGGTGGTGGTATCGTTGGCTTGGCTACCGCCTATCAAATCTTACAACGCAACCCCAACCTGCGTCTTCAAGTTATCGAGAAAGAAAACGCCGTTGCTGCTCACCAGACGGGCAATAACAGCGGAGTCATTCATTCGGGGATTTACTACAAGCCCAATAGCTTGAAGGCGAAAAATTGTATAGAGGGCTATCATCTGCTTCTCGATTTTTGTCAGAAAGAAGGTATTTTTTACGACTTGTGTGGGAAAGTGATTGTCGCGACACAAGAAAGTGAGCTGCCTGCGCTGCAAAATATCTATGAGCGTGGAAAAGCCAACGGCTTAGGAGATTTAAAACTACTTTCTGCCGAGCAAATCAGGGAGCATGAGCCGCATGTGGCAGGCATTAAAGGCATTTTTGTATCACAGACGGGTATTGTGGATTACCGTTTGGTGGCAGAAAAACTTTGGGCTGCGGTACAAAAGGCGGGTGCCGAGGTGCGCTTAGGTGAAAAGTTGCTCGAAATAAAGCAAGAAGGCAGCCTGCTGCACCTCGAAACTTCGAAGGGTACTTATCAGAGCCGCTTCCTTATCAACTGTGCAGGATTGTATTCCGATAAAGTGGCTTTGATGACGGAAAAAAAGTTGCCGTTGCGCATTGTGCCGTTTAGAGGCGAGTATTACAAATTAAGACCTGAAAAGGAATATTTAGTAAAATCACTTATCTATCCTGTACCAGACCCTGCCTTTCCCTTCTTGGGCGTGCATTTTACGCGCATGGCACGTGGCGGCGTGGAGGCGGGACCTAATGCAGTTTTGGCATATCAAAGGGAAGGGTATCGCAAGTCCGATATTCAGTGGGGCGAACTCTATGAAACCCTCACTTGGAAGGGCTTTCAAAAAGTGGCGTTTAAATATTGGAAAACAGGCTTAGGCGAACTTTATCGTTCCTACTCAAAAGCTGCCTTTACACGTGCGCTGCAAAAGTTGATTCCCGAAATCACCGAGCAAGACCTCATAGACGGTGGCGCGGGCGTGCGTGCGCAAGCCTGCGATAGAGAAGGTGGCTTATTAGATGATTTTATGATTGTAGAGAAAAACAACATCTTGCACGTCTGCAATGCCCCTTCCCCTGCCGCTACTTCTTCTTTGGCAATCGGCAAGACTTTGGCAGAGATGATTCTGAAAAAGGTATAAAATATTGATTAGTAAATTAAGTTTTAAATTTATACTTCAAAGCTAACTGTCTAAGGGCAGTTGGCTTTTTTGCTTCTAATGTTTTTCATTTTTCATACTACTATCTTTTAAAATAAAGTTCTTCGCTTTCCAAAGTAAGGGGGGAGGGAATGTTGTTGTGATACAAACCACCCGTACCCAGACCTTGTGGTAGTGCCAAATCATACTGCGCTGCAAATTGTGCGATAGCGTTAAGCCCTATATTCGATTCAAGTGCCGAGGTAAGCCACCAACCTATGCCCTTTTCTTGTGCTAATTCTATCAAAAACTTACTCTTTTGCAAACCTCCCAAAAGTGTAGGTTTTATGATGCAATAGGCGGGACGCACGGCTTCCAACAAGGCGGGTAGGCTTTCTGAATCTTTGCCGATAAGTTCTTCGTCTAAGGCTATTGGGATAGGTGAATTTTTGCACAAATCGCTTAAAAAGTCCCATTCTTCGGGATTAGAAGGGGCAATGGGTTGCTCGATGGAATGAATTTGATACTTTGCAAGTTGTTCTAATTTTCTCAAAGCCTCCTGCTTCGAAAAAGCACCATTGGCATCTAAGCGAAGGATAAGTCTTGGGTCTGCTTCCTTTTTTTCTCTTATTTCTGATAAAATCTTACATTCTGTTTCGAAGTCTAAAGCTCCAATTTTGAGTTTGAGGCAGGAAAATCCAGCTTCTATTTTGGCTCTAATTTGCGCCCGCATGACTTCGGGTTTTCCTATCCAAATAAGCCCGTTGATGTGAATTTTTTTTCTGCCCCGATAAAAATCTTGGTCAAAAATTTTCCACTGATTGTGTGGGTCTTGATTTTTGAGCAAGTAGTCGGAAAGACGTGCTTCCAAATTGAGCCACGCCGTTTCCAATCCAAACCGAAAGGCAGGGTGTTGAAGGGGGGCTTGTTTCCAAAAGCCTTGCGATTCGGGAAGCAAGCCCTGTGCAAACAACGACTCGACTTCGGCGACCCATTTTTCTATTTCTACCTGATAATCGGGGCTTAGATGTGAAAGTGGAGCGGCTTCGCCACAGCCTTTTATTTCGGGCAAATCGCGATGGCAGAGATAGATTTGATAACTTTGATGCGTTTGAAGCACGCCTTTTGAAGTGGCAGCCTCGAAGCGAAATGCCAAGGGGTGCTTTTTGATAGAAATTTGATAGGGCATAAAAGCAGAAGGAGGGGCTATTTTTTGTTAAAAAAAGTCAAAACAGAAACCTAAGAAGCAAGATAACACAAAATCCTAAGTTTTCACTGCATTTTCGCTCTTTGGGTTTCGAATAGAAAATATTTTTTTGTATTTTGCCTTCGATTTACGCTACCCCTGCACTTTTGCTGCTTTTTTCGTCCGATTTGAAGAGGGGCGAGCCACCTTGCCTTCTCCAAATGGGAAGTCCGCGCTGGTCTGTTTTACCGCCTTTTACCTGTTCTAAATTGCTTTACTTTTGAAATTGTAGCCCTTATCCAAATGGAAAAAACCTTAGACGATTCGCCCCTAAACCAAATCTTGGATAGCATTTATGATGTAGAAAGCTATGTCGCAGGCAAAACGCATGAGGATTTTCTCAATACCTCCCTGATACGCATGGCTACCCTCAAACAGTTGGAGATTATTGCACAGTTAGCCAGCGAACTGCCCGAAGACATCAAAAACGAGTATAGGGAAATTCCTTGGGCAGAGATTCAAAAGTTTGGCGACAACCTGCATCACGAATACTATGGCATCAACCATGAGCGGATATGGCGTATTGCCAAACAAGAGATTACGCCGCTGCGCAAACAAATTGAGAGAGTGATAGACAAAAAGTTGTGAAAATCATAGGCGAAAAGGGCTTAAAAGTAGCTTTATGGAGGGCTTAAAAAATGTAAAAATTGCTATTTTTAGATAAAAGCCTTATTTTTGTCCTGCTCTTAAAAGTTCCTCACGACAAGGGCAAAAGGCAACTCTAAAAACACAAGGACAAAAAAATGCCTTGTTGCGTTTCGTCCTTTTTCTTCTCCTTTTTACTCACTCTTTTAGCTTGTTTTGGTATGTTTATTCAAATAATGGTTACATTGCTTGTCTTGGGACTCTTTTTTGCACTCATGGCAGTGCGTTTGGTGGCAAAAAAAGACGGCGAATTTCGTGGGACTTGTGCCAGCCAGAATCCTTTTCTGAAAAGAGAGGGCGAAAGTTGCAGTTATTGTGGCAAATCGGTAAGCGATTGTCCTAATAAATAACCCTTTGGGGCAATATTCAAGTGTAGAAAACCTTTTTGATACCTTTCTTGTGGCTAAAAACCTTTTATTTATTTTCCTAATGCGCTCTTTTTGGCAATCTCTAATGGGCTTAATTCTTCCTTTTTCCAAAAAAAAGACCTCACTTTTTGTTATTCCCTACTTTTCGCCTCTACTTTTGGTTTCTGTCGTCTTTCTTTTTAGCTCTTGTGCAAGCTATCAGAACAACCTACTCTTCCGTACAGGCGAAGACTTCGACAACCGCGCCTTCGATGCCTTAAAAGCAGATGCAGAAAAAAATTACCGCTTAGAGGCTTTTGACCAAATTACCTTTCAAATTTTTACCAATGACGGCGAGGTTTTGGTAGAGCCAAACTTAGAATTTACAGAAGCCGTTACTGATGAAATAGAGGGACAAAGCGCAGCCCGACGCGGGCAGCAGGCACGCGACCCACAGGCAGAGCCAGAGCCGCAGATTGGCGTGAGCATGCAGCAAAATAATAACATTGGCATTGGTGGAGTCGGAGGGGCAGGGCGATTTACACAACTTCGCCGCTATACTATCTTCGAAGATGGAACAGTTTTGTTTCCCAAAATTGGAATCGTACCTGTAAAAGGCTTGACTTTGAGAGAGTTAGATACCCTTTTGGCACAGAAATTTGCAGAATTTTATGTAGAACCCTATGTCATTACCCATTGTGTGAGCAGGCGTGTGATTGTGATGGGGGCAATGGGAAACAAAATCTTACCACTTAGATACGAAAATACAACACTTTTAGAAGTATTAGCCGCAACAGGCGAACTAAGCGACAACGTTCGCACCAATCGTGTCCGCATTATGCGCCAAGCCGACACAGGAAAGCCGATGCTCAAAAACATAGACCTTAGCACTTGGGAAGGCGTAAAGGAAGCGGAATTGATTATCCTACCAAACGATATTGTGTATGTAGAGCCGCGCCGCCGCCCCTTCAAAGAATTTATCGGCGATGTCGCTACTTTTACGTCCGCTGTGGGTTCTACCATTACCATCTTGCTCACTACCTTATTGCTCTACGACCGCTTTAATAATCCTTAGCCGCCAATCTTGTGCTTTTTCAGAAGTGCCAAAAAGGGCAGTCGTATTGGCTGATGTTCTTGCTGTTTTCTTATTTTTACAATCGTTTGTTATATGTCTGTTCAGTTTCCAAACCAAAGTTTTAATGAGGTAGAAGAAGAAGACGCGCTCTCCGACATTGATTTGGGTAAAATCGTGGTCGTGATTCGAAAAAGTCTGCTCTGGGTTGTTCTATTTTTTATCTTATCTTTTGCCTTAGTTTTTTTATTTCTAAGATACACAAGACCTATCTTTCGTGCCAATTCCGAATTGAAGTTGGAAAATTCCAGTGGAAGCCCCTCTTTGGGTTTGGGTCTTTTCGATTCCGAAGACCAGATGCAAAATAATTTGGTCGGCGAAATGGAGTTCATTCGCTCGCGTGTTTTGATGGAGGAGGTGCTGACGCGCATCAAATTAGACGTAAGCTATTTCGTCAGGGGGCGTTTTTGGTTCAATTATGATGAGCGTTTTCTTAGCTCGCCTTTTCAGATACGCGATTATGCCATTAAAAATCCTCTTTATTATAGCAGAGAAATTAACCTCGATTTCATCGACCAAGACGAATTTACACTCACCTATGAAACGCCCGAAGGGGAGGAAATCAGCACTATCTACAAGTTTGGCAGGCGCATCAAGACAGATTATTTTGAACTATTTGTAGATTTAAACCTGAATAATTTGAAGGAAACCGACCTTTCACGCAGTTTCTTTTTCACAATACAAGACAAAAACTCACAAATTCGATACCTGACCTCGTCCTTAGAAGTCAATGTCTTGAACCCTAAGGCGTATAGCATAGAAATTGCCTTTGCCGACCATAGCCCTGTGAAGGCAAGTGCCGTCATCTCTACGATTTATGATGCCTATAAAGAGAAGACCTTAGAATATAAAAATCAGAAATACCTCCAAACACGTGAGTTTCTCGAAAATCAGATGCAAATCATGAGCGATAGTTTGGAAAGTGCAGAAAACGCCATTGATGCCTACAAAAGGGCAAATGGAAATCAGGCAGAATGGTTAGACATCAAAACAAAGGTAGAAGAAATTTTAGCCAATATACGAAAATTACAAGAAGAACGCCTGCAAATTATATCGGAACTAAAAGCCTACTCCAAGATTGCCGAATTTATCGCGCACGATAGCAGTGCCATGCTGACCAGCACCTACGCACTTTTGGTCAATGATGCGCGAATCCGCGACAAAATTACCGAAGTAGATAGGCTCAAAAAAGAAAAACAAGCCCTTTTGCTTACCGCCAAAGAAACGACGGCTGCCTATAAAAAGAAGGAATGGGAAGTAGGTATTGCTGAAACAGATTTACTAAAAATTATAGAATTTAATAAATTGCTTCTCTATGACAAGCGAAATGAAATTGATGCTAACATCAGAAAGCAGGAAGGTTCTATTCCCGAAGGGGCAACCTTAGATTTGGAATTAAGGCGACTGACCCGCTATTCTGAATATTATCGCAATAATTACAACTTATTTTTGACCAAATTGGTGGAAAATAGTATTTCTATGGCAGGAACAGTTACCAACTTGCGCCTAATTTCGGCGGCTTCTGTGTCTACCATACCCATTTATCCGCAGAAAAAGATTTTTTATCTCTACGCATTGGCGGCAGGTCTGATTTTGAGTGTGGGCTTTGTGGCGGTACGCTATCTTTTAGAGAATAAAATTATGAATGTTAAAGAGTTGGAGGGACTAACGGCTGCGCCTATCTTAGGCATTGTCCCTGCTTCGCGTGAGCGCATGCCTTATTCGCAAATGATTGTGCATAAAAAGCCGAAGGCGGCTTTGAGTGAGGCGATGCGTTCTATTCGGACGAATTTAGATTTTTTTGGGAATTTACAACAAAAAACCATTCTATCCGTAACTTCTACCATTAGTGGTGAGGGCAAGACCTTTGTGGCACTAAATTTGGGCGGCGTTATCGCGATGTCGCAGCTTAAAGTGGTCTTACTCGACTTAGACTTGCGCAAGCCCAAAGTCCATTTGGTTTTCGGAAAAGATAACATCAAAGGCATGAGCGGGCTTCTGATTGGAAAACACACCTTAGAAGAATGTATCTATCAGTCTGAAATTCAGGGATTTGACTACATTACCGCAGGGGTGCCGCCTCCAAATCCTTCCGAACTTATCATGAGCGAAGCCTTTGATGCCTTGCTGCTCAAACTCAAACAGACCTATGACGTGATTTTATTAGATACGCCGCCAGTAGGGTTGGTTACTGATGGTGTTATCGTGATGCGAAAGGTCGATATCCCGATTTATGTAGTTCGTGCCGAATATTCACGTCGTAATTTTATCAAAAATATCAATAAACTTTACCAAAATCAGGATTTCCGAAAACTCTCGGTCGTGCTAAATGGCGTTTCCTCACAGGGCGTTTATGGAGCAGGCTACGGGTACGGCTATGGGTATGGCTACGGGTATGGCTACGGCTACTACGACGAAGACCATAAAAAAAGCATTGGCAAAACCCTAAAAACAAAAATCGCAGCAATTTTTACGTTTATTTTTAACAAGAAAAACGATTCATGATTTCACTCTTTAAAAGAAAACTCAAATCGTATGGTATGCTCATGCCGCTGCAAGCCGACATGCACTCGCATTTGCTACCCGCCTTAGACGACGGTTGTGCCAACTTTGAACAATCGATTGCGCTGGTGAAAGAAATGATTGAGTTGGGCTACAAAAAACTTATCCTCACGCCCCACATCATGCAGGATTTCTATCGAAATTCGCCAGAGGGCATACTTCAGAAATTAGACCAACTTCAAGACTTACTTCGCAGCTTGAAATTAGAAATAGAATTGGAGGCTGCCGCCGAGTATTATTTAGATGAGCATTTTTTTAAAAAAATAGAGAAAAATGAGCCACTTCTGACTTTTGGCAAGGAAAGGTATTTGCTCTTCGAAACCTCTTATATGAATCCTTCGCCCTACCTCAAATCCGCCATCTTTCTCTTACGCGCCTCTGGATATACGCCTATTTTGGCGCACCCCGAACGTTATGTGTATTGGTATAATAATCCAAAAGAAATTTTAGAATTAGAAGAACAAACAGGAGTGCTTTTGCAAATCAATATCAATTCTTTGGTAGGATATTACTCAACACCTGCCAAAAAGATTGCTGAAATGCTAATTGATGCAGGAAAAGTGCATTTTTTGGGTACAGATTGCCACAATCAAAAACATTTGGAGATGCTCAAAAAAGCGCGTGCCTCTGAATACTACGCCAAAGCCCTACAACTGCCTCTGCTTAATAACAAACTGATTGACAACCCTTATCCCGACTCTACCCCTTTGCGGTAAGGATTAGAAAATGCCCATTACGATTGAAAATTTAGGTGAAGAGATAGACTTTTCTAAGCAAGACCTCTTGCAAGAAAAGTCTATTCTGACCCTAATTCTACAAAATTATATAGACTTTTTGCACATTTGCGGCGGAAAAGGAAAATGTACCACTTGCAAAACAAAGATTTTGGAAGGCATGGAACTACTAACGCCTCTTTCGCCTGCCGAAGAACGCCTTAAAAGGCTAAACCGTTTGCAAGCCGATGAACGCCTCATTTGTCAATGCCAATGGTCGTTGGAAAAGATAGACCTAAGTTCGCAGGCAGTCTTGCGTTTGGCGGTTTTGCCCGAAAATCAACTGCCACACCTTCAATATGTCCCTTTGGAAAGCGATTTAGGCAAAGATTCGTAAGATTGTAGCCTCTGGCGAACATAGTCGGGGACACTTTCTTTTTTTTCTGTTGCAATTTTTATGTATTCTTGATAATAAAATTTGGCTTTTTCCAATTCCTCTCGCTCGTGATGGGTATCGGCTAAACGCAAAACAGCAAAAGGAATCGTGGCGGAGAAGCTAAAAACATAGGTATTCCACGCTAAGGCATCGCGATAACGCCCTGCCTTTAATAGATAAAGTCCGTAATCGGAGAGCATGCGTTGCACCTGTATCGCTTGCAAGCGGCTATTAGGCGACTCAAAAGTTGCTAAAAAATGCGCCTCGTCCTCAAATTTTTTCAAATAGCCCGCCCCCCAAAAGCCAAAAAACGCCTCTATCGTTTGGACGGCACTATCATAACGCCCTTGCTCGTAGAAATCTTGCGCCTTCAAATGCGCATTGTGAAGCAAACGGAGTGCCTCATCTTTGGGGTTCATATAGTTTTGAGGATAAATTACTTTATCGTATAAAAATACAGACTTTTCAATTTCGCCACTAATGGCGGCTTGGCGTGCCGCTTGCAAGGCTGATTTGGCGGGGTCGTAATCAACTTGATTCTGATAGATAAGTTTCAAACTTTTTTTATTGATTTCATAAATGCCACAATTTGTGTTTGCACTATACGCTTCTTGTGAGCAAATCCAAATTTTACCTGCCCGATAGACGCAATGTGTGATTTTAGACGCATTAAAGGCGTAGTTAAGTTTAATTTCTTGTAAAATTTCCTCGCCTCCTTCTGCAAGAGAAGCATATAAAATGAGCTGATAAGTTGGATTTTCTGCCTCACTACCTTCTATAATTTGTGGTTTTATCCATAAATCCTTGTATTTTTTTGGCAACAAGCGAGTTTCCAAACTGTCTATTTTCTTCTGTAAGGCAAGCTCTTGTTGTAATAAACTGGGCGCAGCCACTGTTTTTTCTTGCAATTCGCTTAGGTGGTCAAGTGCTTTTTCTTCAAAAATAGGCGTGTAGGTGCTATCGGTGGCGGTTGCGCTGGCGTTTTGCATTTGGTTGGTGCTTTCCTGACAAGCCAAAGAGAAAAAAAGAATAGAAAAATAAAGCACAAATCGAAGAAAAAGATAAGGCTTTTTACCGTTCTGGTATCCAAATTTATTTCCAAATTTATGTCCAAATATTTGTTCAAATTTATGTCCAAATGTCGGTTTGGTGCGCATACGAAGGTAGGTTTTATACAAGTTTTGGGTGGAAAGGGGCAAAATAAGGGCTTCAATCCCCCTGTCAAAGATTTTACCAAAGTAAAGATACTCATTTTTTTGATTGCTTCTTCCCTTATTTTCCATAAAAGTAGTGCCTTGCAGGTGATAAAAATGCTTTGATGCCTATTTTTTTGCTACATTTGCCTACTTTTCTTTTTATATTGCGACATTTATAGGCGCAAAGGTAAAAAACGCATTTTGTTTTCCAACAAAAAAAATAAAAAATTGAATTATACTCTACAAAATAAAATCTATGCTTGGCTTTGGCATATTTTAGCGGCAAAGCGGCTTTCGGCTCTGCCTACGCCTTTGGCTTGGCGATTTTATGCAGAGGACACTACTTTTGAAGATTTGCACCTGCTCATTAGCACTTCTTTTCAAAAAAAAGAACAAAAAAAAATATACTTGCATTATCTATGTTTTTTAAGTACTGAGCCAAATTCACAGACTTTTGTTAAAAAAATAGTAGAAGAAAAAGTAGAAAAAGGCAGCGATATAGCCAAAGTGCTTGCTATATATTTTCATTTTTTTCGTAAAAATTTGCCTAATAAATTAAAACGAAATTTGCGCCTACGTTTGATGTCGCTTCCTGCTGATAAGATTTTTTTTGAAGGTAAAATATACAATTTTGCATTTTCAGATATTTGTAAAATTTTACACCCAAAATTTAACCTATTAACACAAAATTTTATCAAAGAAAAATTATATCAAGAAAAAAACAAAACTTCAAAAAAAGAAAAATGGAAAGAAATTGAATTTGCACATACGCAAAATCTACCCTTTGCGGTGCGCCAACACCAAATTGCACAGGCTTGGGCGGCTCTTTTGCCTACCCTTTCTGAAGACGAACTTTGTAAAATTTGTCCCTACCTTTTTCTGCACGTACCCGAATGTATAGACAGTTGGGTGGAAAATTTGCAGGAAATTCTACAAAATACTGATAATCAAAGACTTAACGCGCCTATACATTTTGAAAAATGGGTAGAAGCCAAGCAAAATCTGCATCAGGCTTATGTCAAGCGCATGAGCAAACTGCTCAATACTTCTGACTTTTTGGAGGGCATTATCCAAACGCAGGAGCAGGAATTGCGCCGTTTGCAGGCGGTTAGTAGGCGGTTGTTGTCTATGTTAGAAAATGAAGTTTTTTTTGATAATTATTATACTTTGCTTTTTTACTTTTATGAGTTAGAAAAGTTAGAAAAAAAGTTTTTTGTAAAACTTACAAGTCGTAATTTTTCGCAAATTAGCCAAGAGATGCAGGGCGTTTTATCACAAATTGTGCAGTTGCAGCAAGATTTGGAACAGGCACGCAGCAAAGCACTTTCGCGCGATTTGGCAACACAAACCGAACAGATTTGGCAGCAAGCTGAACGAAAGTTTCTCAAAAAACTGAAAAAGAAAGTCGCCTTTTTTCAAGAAATAAACAAAATTTTATATTCCGAAGAAGGACAGCAGGTAAATCGTCTGTTTTATTATTCTGCCTTGCAAATTCAAGAAGTGCTTAAAAAGATTGCCGAAAATATAGAAGCATTAGAAAATGCAATTTTGTATAAAATTAGAGGTAGGATTTTAGCTTTTAAAGAGATTCAACAGCACTATTTGGCACAAGCACAGCCCAAAGTGGAGGCAGCTCTCTCACAGAGTTATGACATTGCTTTGGCAGTGGTGGCGCAGTTGCTCGAAAAATTGCATCAGGCGAATATTTTACAAGCCCAAGCACTTGCCAAAACAGAGCGTCCTGATACTGAAAATCCAGCTCTTTTAGGGCAGGCATTAGAAGAAAATTTAGAAGATAAGCAGAAAAAACAAATAAAAAAGGGAATTAAATTAGAAAATTTCCAAAATTTATATAAAGAACAAGTGCGAAAAAGCTATTGGCAAAAAAGTGAGGAAGCATACGAAAAAAGATTGAAAGATATTAGAAGAGAACTTACTGAACAGCTTTCACAGGCGCGAAAAGCAGCACAGGGCATGCTTGAAATAACGCAAGATTCGGTAGGAGAGGTATTGCAAGAAGTAAAACAAAATGTAAAAGTTTTTTATGAACAAATTGCGGAAGAAGAACAACAACTATATCCTTTTTTTACAGAAATTAGGGGAAAGGTCAGGCAAATTTTAGAAAAAAAAGAATACGACGGCGATTTTCTCGATTTCTATCCCAATCTTTCTAAGGTGAATAAGTTACAGAAAACAATTCATAAAGCGATTGAAATAAGGGTTCAAAATGAAAAGGTAGAGCCACTTAAAACGCTACTTTTGCTCGATGGCGTTTTGGCTATGGATATGTTGAGTTTGCAGAAAGCGGCTTTTTGGGCAGCTTTGTGGTCAAAAGTCAATGCGGATACAGAGGTCTGGATATTATCAAAACAGTTAAAAATTCCACTTAAAAATTTAAAAAGATACGACACAATTTTAGCCAAACAGGAGGCAATAGAAAACGAATTGATGCAATATGCTACCAATCAGCCTGCCCTTTGGCAGCCCACTTTTACGGCACTATCGGCTGATTATGAACGTGTTTTTTATCTAAACTTAGAACCCGAAGCGGAAAAACCAGATTTTAACATTTCAGACGATTTTAATTATAGCATTTTGAAAAAAGAACTTTTGAAAAAAAATAAGAGTAATTTTTACAAAAAAAGGTTTTATTTAATGCGCTTTTCCAAAAGGGAAAATGGTTTCTTTTTTTATCCTCCCTTTGTAGAGATGGGAAATGGCAACCTCAAAACGCTTTTGGAAGTGGTGAAATGGTTTGAAATCAATATTTAAACGATTCAGGTTACCGCTTTGAGAATTTGTGGGCGACTGTAAAAAAATCTTTTTTCGAGCTACTAATTCCCCGAAGTGCCTTTGGTGGGCTGCCCTTTTTCCAAATCCAGACTTTTATTTTTATCTGAATATGAATACAAATCACAATTCTGCACAAAATCAAATCAAAAGAGAGATTATTCGCACAGAAAACCTTGCCAAACGCTACGTGATGGGCAGCGAGGTCATACATGCCTTGAAGTCTGTTTCAATCCAGATTCACGAGGGCGAGTACGTGGCGTTTATGGGTCCTTCGGGGTCGGGCAAATCTACGCTCATGAATCTTATTGGCTGTTTGGATACGCCAAGTGCAGGACGTTATATCCTTAATAATCAAGATGTTAGCAATATGACAGACAATCAGTTAGCAGAGGTAAGAAATAAAGAAATCGGATTTGTATTTCAAACTTTTAACCTTCTTCCGCGTGCTACTGCCCTCGATAATGTCGCGCTGCCGCTGATTTATGCAGGCATAGATGGCAAAAAACGCAAGGAGCGAGCCTTGCAAATGCTCACCAACGTAGGTTTGGGCGAGCGAGCAGGGCATAAGCCCAACGAACTTTCGGGGGGGCAGCGGCAGCGCGTTGCCATTGCAAGGGCTTTGGTCAATAATCCGAGCATCATTTTAGCAGACGAGCCTACGGGTAATTTGGATACCAAAACTTCCTATGAAATTATGAATTTGTTTGAAGAATTGTATCAAAAAGGGCATACAATTATTATGGTTACACACGAAGACGATATTGCCCAACATGCGCGTCGGATTATTACGTTGCGCGACGGGCTAATTGAAAAAGACCAAATCAACGAAAGCCCTATTTTTGCCAAATAATGCTTATTTTTGTGGGAACGGCTTGTATTATTTTGCAACGAAACGCTTGATTTTAAGGCGTTATTACAACGGTTCGAAGCTCAAAAAACAAAGTTTTGGGCTTCGAACAAATCTTCTGAACCCCTCTGCCTTAGTCGTGTTACATTCTAAAAATCAGGTGCAGCGATAGGAAACTCTGCTGTCCTCTTTTTTGAAGTGAGATTGAAAGAAAAAAGATTTTTAGACTCAAAAATAGGATTTGAACCAAATTTTATTTTGTTTCTAATTTGACAAGGCTTTTCGTAGCACCTAATCTTTCGGCTGCAAGAAAAGGGAGTTGGAGATTTTACCGCAACGCCAATTTTGAGCAAGATAGTTTTTGAATACAAAACAAGTAAGTTAAAAATCGTTCTTAATTTTCTATTTTCCCAACTACTTTTCCAAGCATGGCAACTATACAAAATTACATTGATGGTGCTTTGGTGCCGCCCCTAAGTGCCAATTATTGGCAGTCAATCAATCCCGCTTCGGGCAAATCATTTGCTTCCTATGCCGATTCAGACAAAAGAGATATAGAAATGGCGGTGCTGGCAGCGGAGTCGGCTTTTCCGCTTTGGTCGAGAGCTACTACAAAGTTTCGTTCTGATTTTTTGCTGAAAATAGCCGATAAGATAGAAGAAAATTTAGAAAAATTTGCACTTGCTGAAAGTCTGGACACAGGCAAACCGCTTGCTTTGGCACGAAAAATGGACATTCCGCGAGCTATAGAAAATTTACGCTTTTTCGCCACTGCCATTTTGCACGACCAGCAACAGGCGCATTATACCGAACCTACTGCCCTGAATTACACCCTGCGTCATCCTGTGGGGGTAGTGGCGTGCATTTCGCCATGGAATTTGCCCCTGTATTTATTTACGTGGAAAATTGCGCCTGCATTGGCGGCAGGCTGTACGGTAGTGGGCAAACCTTCGGAAATTACACCTTATACTGCCTTTCTTTTTTCTCAAATCTGTGTAGAAGTAGGACTTCCTAAGGGGGTTTTGAATATTGTGCATGGTTTAGGTGAAAAAGTAGGTGAGCCTTTAATTAAACATTCAAAAGTAAAAGCCATCTCTTTTACAGGTGGAACGGCAACGGGCAAAAGAATTGCGACGCATGCCGCGCCTTTGTTTAAAAAACTTTCTTTGGAATTGGGGGGTAAAAATGCAAATGTCATCTTTGCAGATTGCGATTTGGAAGAGGCGGTAGAAAATAGTTTGCGAGCGGCTTTCCTCAATCAGGGGCAAATTTGTTTGTGTGGCTCGCGTATTTTTGTAGAAAAGTCTATTTATGAAACGTTTAAAGAGCGTTTTATTGAAGGATTAAAAAAATGGAAAGTAGGCAATCCGCTTGATGCCGAAACACAAATCGGGGCTGTGGTATCAGAAGCGCACCTGAAAAAAGTGCTGTCTTATATAGAATTGGCAAAAGGAGAGGGCGGAAAGATAATTTTTGGTGGAAAAAGGCTGCAAATGGAGGGCGATTGTCAAGATGGTTTCTTTTTAGAACCTACTATTATAGAAAATTTAAGTCCCTTTTGTAGAACAAATCAGGAGGAAATTTTCGGCTTGGTCGTTACCCTTACGCCTTTTGAAAGTGAGCAGCAGGTCTTGACTTATGCCAATAGCACCGATTACGGTCTGGCTACTACGCTTTGGACAAACGATTTGAAGCGAGCGCACCGCTTGGCTGCCGCCTTTCAAACAGGTATCGTTTGGGTAAATTGTTGGCTTTTGCGCGATTTGCGAACGCCTTTTGGGGGCATGAAGGCTTCTGGGGTTGGGCGCGAAGGTGGTTTCGAAGCGTTACACTTTTTCACAGAAACACAAAATGTCTGTATCAAACTTTAAACACAAATTTTAAACACAAATTTTAAGTATAAATCTTAAACATAAAATTTTAGGGCTAATAGTGTAACAATAAAGCTATTAGCCCTAAGCTCTTTTATTTTTGCTCAAAATAGCTTCGCAAGGCGGTTTCTATATCCAACAAAAGATTTTCACCTGCGGCAGGCACAAATTTTTCGCCTACTACCTGTTCATAAAGTTCTTGGTAGCGTTGGGAAATATGCAGGACAATGGCATCAGTCATAGGGGGAACACTTTCGCCTGCCCTTCCCTGAAAGCCATTTTCTATGAGCCATTCACGCACAAATTCTTTTGATAATTGTTTTTGTTTTTCTCCTTTTTCTTGTCTTTGTTCGTACCCTTCTGCATAAAAATAGCGCGACGAGTCGGGGGTATGCACCTCATCTATTAAAATAATCTGACTATTTCCTGCTTCATCTTGGTATTTTCCAAATTCATATTTGGTATCTACTAAGATAAGTCCGCGCTCTGCTGCCATCTGGCTGCCTCTTTCAAAAAGGGCGAGGGCGTATTTTTCTATCTGTGCATAATCTTGGGGACTGACCAAACCCTGCGCCAAAATTTCGGCTTTTGAGATGTCCTCGTCGTGTCCTTCCTGTGCTTTGGTGCTGGG
The DNA here is from genome assembly GCF_000422585.1 of Hugenholtzia roseola DSM 9546. Taxonomy (NCBI): domain Bacteria; kingdom Pseudomonadati; phylum Bacteroidota; class Cytophagia; order Cytophagales; family Bernardetiaceae; genus Hugenholtzia; species Hugenholtzia roseola. Next base: position 96,815 of record NZ_AUGI01000025.1, on the reverse strand, counting down.
CGTGATGATAGGCGTAGGCAGTTTGTCGTTTTGCTTCAAGCCTTCGGGTAGGGTTTCGCCACAAAGTTCGCGCTTGCCGCTGGCGTAGGTACGCCAAGCATGCCCTGCCAAATAGCCGCGCACCACTACTTCAATCGGAAGCGGTTGGGCAGCCTTTCCAACACTCACCTGTGGGTGAATCTGTTTTTCGAGCCAATTCGGTACAATATCAGCTGTATTTTTGAGAAAATAGACCGCTATTTGGTTTAAAATCTGACCTTTATGTGGAATCGTGCGTGGTAAAATGACATCAAAAGCCGAAATGCGGTCGGAAGCAATAAGAGCTAATTGATTGCCAAAATAATATACTTCGCGTACTTTTCCGCGATAGAAATTCGTCTGACCCGCAATTTGAAAATGGGTCTGATTGACGGTAGCAGCAGGAGTGGGTGTCATGTTTTGAGCAGTATGGTTTTGGCTGCAAAGATAGCTTTATTTGAAAAACAAAGGCTGCCTGTGCGTTTCAATTCTTACCCAAGTCTGCCGCATTTTTTCATTTTAATCGCCAAGCAGCGGCATTTGTGGAAGCTCCAACGTGAAAGTTGCGCCTATGTTTATATCAGATTGAAGCGTAATTTTTCCTTTTAATTTTTCTATTGTTTCTTTTACGATATACAAACCCAAGCCTGACCCCTGACTATCTTGTGAGGCGCGATAAAACATTTCAAAAACTTGTTGTTGTAAGGCAGGCTCGATGCCGCGCCCGTTGTCTTGAATTTCGATAAGGAAACTCTGCGTTGTTTTTTGAAGGCGAATCTTGATGTAAGGTTTTTCTTTGTTTAGGTCGTGATAATGAATGGCATTAGAAATAAGATTGACTAATATTTTGTGCAAACGGTTGCTATCACTACAAACCCAGAAGTCCGCTGCCTGTGGTGCATCTACTATTTCTACGCTTTTTTCTATAAATGGGCTTTGAGGCAGATAGGCTAATTCTTCAAAAACTTCTCCTATCAGTTTGACAAGGCAAAAGCGTTCTATCCTGATTTCTAAGCGTGTATTGCGTGAATAGTGCGTAATTTCGCGCGTAAGGTGGTCTAATTTTTTGACACTTTTTTCAATCATCTCCAAATATGCCCGCTCATTGGGTTTTGCACTCAAATCGCTATCCAAACGGATAAGTTCCAAAATGCCCAAAATAGACATCAGCGGCGCACGCAAATCGTGAGAAGCACTATATACAAATCTATCTAATTCTTGATTTACTTTCCTAAGTTCTTCATTTTGAAGATGTAAGATTTCTTCCGATTTCTTACGCTCTGTGATGTCGCGAATTGCGCCATCAAACCAAATATTGCCTTCGGTGTCCTTGCTCGTCATGCCGCTCAATTCGCCCCAGAAGTGAGAGCCGTCTTTCCTACGAAAATGCACTTCTACGTTGGTAAAGATGGTATTTTCTACTAACTTCTTAACGATACGCTCGCGCTCTTCGGGCAGGAAATAAAGTCCGCTTGCCGAATTTTTGCGCAAATCTTCCAAAGAATCGTAGCCAAACATCTCTAAAAAGGTTTGATTGGCATAATAGACTCCAAATTTGGGACTACTTCTATAAATCCCTTCTCTAATATTCTGACTAATAGAAGTTAATAAATTCTGATTATCTGCTAACTGCCTTTGTTGAGCAATTAGCTCGCTTAGGTCGCGAATCACAACAGAAACCCCTGCGACTTCTTGTGTGCCATTTTGCGCCATCAAAATAGGATTAAAACGCACTTCAAAGGTTTGTAGGTAGCCATTTTTGTCTATTACTTTATCTATCAAACTAAAAACTTCACCTTGTAGGGCGCGTTCATAGTAGGGTCGCCAATAGGCAGAGCGGCTATTTTGATGTGAAAAGGAAAATAAGTTTTTTCCTACCTCTACTTGAATATGATAGTTTTCGTAAAAATAGTTTTGGTATGATTTATTTACTAATAAAAGCGTAAAATTTTTATCCACAGCCAACATCATATCATTGCTATTTTCTACAATCGCTTCCATGAGTGCGTTTTTTTCCATCAAAATCTGTGTGTAATGAATCGCCTGACATTGATGACATTCTGCTTTTGCTGCCAGTAGGTCTTCTATTTCTGTTTGAATTTGTGTATAATTTTGAGGCAAATCTGACTCAAACCGTCTTTCTGTCTTTATGTTAGGTTTCTTATTAGAAGTATTCATAAGATTAAAAGAAAAGTTCAATGAATAATAATTGATGATAATTTGAAAGAGATAATTTGAACGCGATAATCTGAAAAGGCAGTTGGTAGCGGGCGTTTGAAAGGCGCATCTTGCACTTTTTTGTTAAGATTTTGCTGCTGTGAGATTTTGCACCTCGCAAAAACTTCTCCCCTGCGGGTGTTTCCGAACACAATTTTTCAATTTCACACGACTTTAATATAGCTAAGGTACGGATTCTAATAAAAAAAGACGCGCTGAAAGCAAAAAATAGGCGTAGGAAGGAAACTTTTTAGTAGTTGGAAACGTTTAAGCGGACAATTTTTCGCATTTGTGCCTATTTTTTTAAACTTCTCTGCTTTTTCTTACATAGACCAAAAACAGCCGAAAAAGGCGAAACTTACAACCCAGTGCGCCATAGCCTTCTAAGCCAAACTTAGCCAAACTTTTGTGATTTGCTAAAAAATTCATAGTTTTGAAGGCGCAAAAGTAAAGCCGCTTAGGAGTTGCCAATTTCTTGCTGCTTCGAAAAGCTCTGCCTTTTGTTTTTCACTAACCCTTTGAAAATTGCAACATTCTTTTTATGAATATTTCCTTAAAATGGCTCCAAAAATATATAGCCCTATCAGATAAAACGCCACAAGAATTAGAGGCTTATCTTACCGAATTAGGCTTAGAAGTAGAGGCGATAGAAACCTATGAAACGGTAAAAGGTGGTTTGGAAGGATTGGTGGTAGGGCAGGTTCTGACTTGTGAAAAGCACCCCGACGCTGACAAACTCAAACTTACAACAGTAGATATAGGAGCAGAAAATCCGCTCTCTATCGTTTGTGGTGCGCCCAATGTAGCGGCAGGGCAGAAAGTCATTGTCGCAACCGTAGGCGCAACGCTTTATCCAACAGAGGGCGAGCCTTTGAAAATTAAAAAAGGGAAAATCAGAGGGGCAGTGTCCGAAGGTATGATTTGCGCCGAAGATGAAATCGGTTTGGGACATTCGCACGAAGGAATTATGGTTTTGCAGACAGACGCGCCCAATGGCAGCCCTGCCGCTACCGTTTTAGAAGTGGAAAGCGATACCGTTTTCACTATCGGACTAACGCCCAATAGAATTGATGCCGCCTCACACTATGGCGTAGCACGCGATTTGAAGGCGCGTTTGAAAAGAGAACTTTGCCGCCCTTCGGTAGAAAGTTTCAAGCCTAAAAATACAGATTTTAAAATAGAAATAGAAGTAAAAAATTCAGAAGCCGCACCGCGTTACGCAGGACTTACACTTACAGAAGTTAAGGTTGCGCCCTCTCCCGATTGGCTCAAACAGGCACTACAAGCGATTGGCGTGCGCCCTATCAATAACGTAGTGGATATTACCAACTATGTGCTGCACGCCTTCGGACAGCCGCTGCACGCTTTTGATGCTGATAAAATTGCAGGCAATAAAATCATTGTAACGACTCTCCCAAAAGATACAACTTTCAAGACCTTAGACGAAGTTGAGCGCAAACTTAGCGATACCGATTTGATGATTTGCGACGGCAACCAAAAGCCACTTTGTTTAGGCGGTATTTTTGGAGGGTTTGATTCGGGCGTAACCGAAAGCACAACGCGCATCTTTTTAGAAAGTGCTTATTTCAATCCTACCTATATTCGCCGTAGTGCCAAGCATCACGATTTATTTACAGATGCTTCTTTCCGTTTTTCGCGTGGTGCAGATATCAACAATGTTTTATATCCGCTCAAATATGCCGCTTTGTTGATTGAAGAAATTGCTTCGGGTAAGATTAGCTCCGAAATTACAGATTTCTATCCGCAAAAAATAGAAAATGCCGTCTTTTCTGTTAGGTATGATTATTTGGATAAGATTATCGGAAATAGTTTGGAAAAAGAACTCATTTTTGATATTTTAGAAAGCCTTGAAATTGAGGTCATAGAAAAAACCGACACAGATTTTAAAGTATCCGTACCGCCTTATCGCGTAGATGTATTGCAGCCTGCTGATATTGCTGAGGAGGTTTTGCGTGTCTATGGTTTAAATAATATTGCATTTTCTCAAACACCGCGCACTGATTTTGTTGCTGCCTTTGCCAAACCAGATGCACATTTATTGCGTCAGCAGGTGAGCCAACTTTTAGTGGGGGCAGGTTTGAGTGAAATGATGAACAATTCGCTAACCAGCTCCAAATATAGCAAAGCCCTGCAAATAGATTCAAAAGACGTTGTTATTCTGAATTATCTAAGTGAAGATTTAGATGTAATGCGACAAGATTTGCTTTTTGGTGGCTTGGAAAGCATCAAACGCAATCAAAATCGAGGGGTGCAAGATATAGCAGCCTTTGAATTTGGAAAATTCTACCAAAAACACACTGCGCCCGAAGGAAAAAACAAATATGTAGAAGCAGAACGCTTGGCAATTTGGCTATCGGGCAATAAAGGCGTGGAGTCTTGGCGTGAAAAAGCGAAAAAAGCAGACTTTTATGATTTGGGAGAGCTTGCTTCTAAAATTTTAAACCTACTGAATATCAAAGGTTTAGAACAAAGAACCCTAACAGACGACCTTTATTTTCAATACGGTTTGGAGTTGGGCAAACGCAAGGGCAAAGACGACTTTGAGCCTATTGTGCGATTGGGATTAGTTAAAAGAAAGGTCTGTAAATTAGCAGACTTAAATGTTGATGTTTTTTATGCCGACCTAAATTGGGAATGGCTCATCAAAAATCACAACGAAAAGAAAACGTATCAAGAAATTTCGCGTTTCCCTTCGGTGCGTCGCGACCTTTCTTTGGTTGTTGCTAAAAATATTTCGTTTCAGACCTTAGAGAATATTGCCAAGCGCACTGAACGAAAACTTTTGCAAGAGGTTGGTGTCTTTGATGTCTATGAAGGGGAGCGCATCGATGCCGATAAAAAAGCATACGCCCTTCGCTTCATTCTCCAAGACCAAGACAAAACCTTAGACGAGCAAACCATAGAAAAAACAATGAACAAGTTAATGCTTGCTTTTGAAAAAGAAGCAGATGCTTTAATTAGAAAATAGACTTTTTAACTACTTAGCTTTACTAATCTTCAAAAAATTAGTAAAGCTAAGGATTTTTCTAATTAGATTGACTTTCTGAACGTGGTAACAAGGTTGGGAAAAAAACAAATTTTTCTCTATTCTTTCCCTGTTTTTTTCCTTTTCGGGTATCTTTTCAAAATTTTTTTCGTACTTTTAAAGCGGTGCAGGCTTCTGTTTCTGAATTGAAATACAAACAAAAGTCTAAACCTTAATTGTTTATTTTTTAATTTTACTATCAAAATGGCAATTTCTTTGAAAAAAGGCAACTCTTTTAATCTTTCTAAAAGCGAACCCGCGCTCAAAAAAATTTTGGTCGGTTTGGGTTGGGAAATGTCCTCACAGGCAAAGATGGATTTAGACGTTTCTGTGTTTATGTTGGGTAGTTCGGGCAAACTGCCTGCGGACGAGTTTTTCGTTTTTTACAACAATCTCAAATCGCCCGACGGTTCGGTGCAACACACAGGCGATAATCGCACAGGCGATGACGAGGGCGACGACGAAATGATTTTGGCAAATCTTGCCTTAGTGAGTCCCCAAGTGAGCGAAATTCTTTTTGTCGTTACCATACACGAGGCGCAAGCCCGCCGCCACCATTTTGGCTTGCTTCAAAATGCCTATATCCGCATTGTAGATGTGGAAAACAACCGCGAGATTTTGCGCTATGATTTAGACCAAGATTTTACGCAATACACCGACATGGAATTTGGCAAACTGACCCTACAAAATCAGGATTGGCACTTTACTGCCCTTGGCATTGGCAATCAGAACGGCTTACAAGGTTTTGTGGATAAATATGCGTAGTAGGTCTTTTGTTGCGTTTGTGAGCCAGCTTAAACAGAGGGCAGAATCTTGGTAAGCCATTGAAAATCAGGCATTTGCATAGAAAAAGTCCCTGCTCCAAAGCTATTCACAAACTTTACTTCTCACTTTTTAATCTCTTTACTATGAGCATTTCGCTAAACAAAAAAACGGGCATCAATCTTTCCAAAGGAAGCCGCATCTCTTTGGAAAAAGAGGGCAGTGCGCTGCAAAATATTTGTATTGGCATCAATTGGGGCAAAATCAAGAAAAAGAGCTTTTTTGGCTTGCTTTCCTCCGACGAATCGGTAGATTTAGATGGCAGCGTTGCCCTTTATGATGGCAATAATCGCTATTTGGAAACGATTTATTTTAAAAATCTCACTTCCAGCGACGGGGCTATCCGACACAGTGGCGACGATAGAAGTGGCGATAGTGTAGAAGATGACTACGATAATGAAGTGATAGAAATTTCATTGTCTAAACTTTCCATGCAGGTAGCCAAAATGGTCTTTTTCATCAACTCTTATTTGGGGCAGGATTTTGCCGACATTCCCTACTCTAAAATTAGAATCTACGAAGGAACGCCGCAAGATATAAGGCAGGTCTTGGCTACCTTCAATTTGTCGGCGGAAGCGGCTTTTGGCGGACATACTGCCATGCTCATGGGAAAGATGTGGCGCAAAGAAAACGGAAAATGGGACTTTAAGGCACTTGGCGAACCGCTACGCGCCCCCAACATTTCGGAAACCTTGCAAAAAATTGAGGCGCACTTTTTAGACTAAACAACGCAGGACAAGGCATTATGCTTCGCGCTACTTTGCAGGGTAAGATGCTGTATTGTCCGAATTTGGGTTGAAATAAAATGCTGTATTTAAAAAACAGACCCTAAGTTTCTTCAAGACACTTAGGGTCTGTTACAACGGTCAGAAAGTCAAAAAACGGGGTTTTGTGCTTCGCGCAAATCACCTGAACCCCCACCCTGCCCTCCAGTGATGTTAAATTCTAAAAATCAAATGCAAATGTAGGGACAAGGCACTGCCTTGTCCGCAGTGAGATTGAAATAAAAAAGGATTTTCAGACCCAAAAATAGGGGTCAGTCCAAATTTTATTTCGTGTCAAATTTGACAAAACTTTGACAAAATAAGGCTTTTTACAGAACTTAACATTACTGCCCTGCCCTCCCCCCATAGGGGAGGGTTCGAAAACCAAATCATTTTTTTATGCTCGCATAAAAAAATGATACCATATCAAAGCCCCTCCCTTTGGGGGAGGGGTTTGGGGTGGGGTGCATTTAAGGCTTTTATCGTTGTAACAACGCCAGACACTTAGGGTTTGTTTATCGATACGATTTTAAAACTTTGCAGGCTTTTTATGCTAAAAAACTATCTAATAAATAGCAATTCACGATATTTGGGCATCTTCCAAAGTTCGTCATCTATCAGAAGTTCCAACTTATCGATGCTATAACGAATTTCGTCAAAATAAGGCTTGATGATTTGGCTATAAGCCTTCGCCGATTCCGCCACATCGAGCGCATTGGCATCTTTTCGGGCGTTAATCATTGCCTTGACTTTGTGCGTTATCAAAGTTACATGCTTGGCAATACGGCGGACGGTATCGACCATTACTTCGGTTTCGCTTTCCAAACCGATTTGGCGCATCTGGCTGATAGTTTCCAAAAGTCTTTGCTGGTAGGCGATTGCCGAAGGTACGATATTATTCATGGCAAGGTCGCCCAAAAGTCGCGACTCGATTTGGATTTGCTGGGCGTATTTTTCGAGTTGGATTTCATGGCGTGCCTCCATTTCCACTTCTGTAAAGATGCCATTTTTTACAAAAACCTCCTTGCAGTGTTCGCTCATGGCGGCTTGCAATGCGTCATAGGTGCTACGATAATTGGAAAGTCCGCGTTTTTGGGCTTCTTGTTTCCATTCTTCGCTGTAATTATTGCCTTCGAAGCGAATGGCTTTGCTTTCCGTAATGTAGCGGCGCAGGATATTGATAATGGCTAATTCCAACTTTTCGCCTTTTTCTACGGCTGCTTCTACTTCGGTGTGAAAGACTTGAAGCTGATTGGCGACAATCGTATTGAGCGTCGTCATTGGAAGGGCTGAATTGGCAGACGAACCAACGGCTCTAAATTCGAACTTGTTACCTGTAAAGGCAAAAGGCGAGGTGCGGTTGCGGTCGGTGTTGTCTAAAAGGATAGGTGGAATTTTATCGATGCCCAACTTCATGTACATATTGTCGCCTTTGCCAATTTGTACGGTCGCATTATTTTCTAATTCCTCCAAAACGCGCGTGAGCTGTTCGCCGATAAAGACCGAAATAATGGCAGGCGGAGCTTCATTTGCGCCCAAGCGATACTCATTTGCGTCAGAGGCGATACTTGCCCGCAATAGGTCGGAATAGACATGAACGGCTTTGATGGTATTGACAAAAAAGGCGAGAAATTGTAGGTTGTCTTTGGGTTTGTTGGTAGGCGAAAGCAGGTTTTTGCCTGTGTTGGTCTGCATAGACCAGTTATTGTGTTTGCCGCTTCCATTGACTCCTTGAAAGGGTTTTTCGTGAAAAAGTACCCTAAAATTGTGCCTATCCGCTACGCGGCTCATGGTGTCCATCAGCAGCATATTGTGGTCTATCGCTACATTGACTTCCTCGAAAACGGGGGCGCATTCAAATTGAGCAGGCGCAACTTCGTTGTGGTGGGTCGTGATGGGAATACCCAATTTAAGTGCCTCAATTTCAAAGTCTTGCATAAAGGCTTTGATACGTGCAGGAATCGAGCCGAAGTAATGGTCTTCGAGTTGCTGTCCGCGTGCAGGGCTATGTCCGAAAAGGGTTCTGCCTGAAAGCATCAAATCGGGACGCGCCATGTAGAGGGCTTTATCGATGAGGAAAAATTCTTGTTCTATGCCCAAAGTGGCGGTTACTTTCGTTACGTTTTTATCGAAAAAACGACAAACTGCCGAAGCCGACTTGCTCAATAGTTCCAAAGATTTTAGCAGCGGAGCTTTTGTATCTAAAGCTTCGCCTGTGTAAGCGACAAAAATAGAAGGAATACAAAGCGTTTTGCCGCCGCCACTTTCTACCAAAAAAGCAGGCGAGGAGGGGTCCCAAGCACTGTATCCGCGTGCCTCGAAGGTGTTGCGAATCCCGCCGTTGGGGAAAGACGAGGCATCGGGTTCTTGCTGCACTAAGGTTGTGCCTTTAAATTCTTCTATGGCTCTGCCTTCGCTATCTAAGCGGAAAAAAGAGTCGTGTTTTTCAGCGGTGCTGCCGCGCAAAGGGTGAAACCAGTGTGTAAAGTGTGTCGCACCGCGCTCTATTGCCCAACTTTTCATGGCGGAGGCTACGGTATCGGCAAGTGAGCCGTCTATTTTTTCACCTTTTTCAATGGCTGCCTCCAACTTTTTAAAACTACTCGGCGAAAGATAGGCTTTCATGGTCTTTCTATCAAAAACATTGACCCCGAAGTAGTCGGAAATCTTGGAAGCAGGCGGCGTTACGGTTTGTTCGTGGCGGTTTTGTGCAGCCTCGATAGCGCGAAAACGAAGAATAGCCATATAGAAGAATTTTGATGGTTTTTGGGTGAAAAGGCTTCAATATACAGGGGCAAAGTTAGAAAAAGTATCATCAATTTCCAAATATACCCTCAAAAAAGAAGGGGTATTCACAAAAACGTAAAAATAGGAGTTCCCTTTCCCTACAAATTCTTGACAGATATTGCGAAGGGTTGAATCGCTTGTGCAGTTGTGAGCCAAAGTGCTGGGCGCACAGATTTGGTATAGATTTGACACAGATTCGACACAGATTGGGAAAAGAGTTGGGTATAGATTGGCTCAAAATCTCTATCTTTGCCCTTTGCCAAAAGAAGTGCCTTATTTTTGCCGCCTCCAACCTATCCTTTTTGCCTGACGATGAAATTTTTAAAACTCTTTTCTGCCCAAAACGAACCGAAAAGCGACTTAGAACTCGTCGAATTATACAAACAGACGAGCGACAATCGCCATGTGGGAGAGCTTTTCAATCGTTATACTCACTTGGTCTTTGGGGTCTGTATGAAGTATCTCAAAGATGAAGAGGAGAGCCGTGATGCGGTGATGCTCATTTTCGAAAAACTTCTTACCGACTTAAAACGTTTTGAAATACAGAACTTTGCCCCTTGGCTGCATCGGCTCACCCAAAATTTTTGTCTGATGTATCTTCGGCAAAAAGAAAGGGACTTCAAACGAACCGAAAATCTGAAAAATGACGTATATGCAGATATGGAAAGTCAGACAAATTGGCATCTCTCTGATGAAGCCGACCCTGACGCACCGCAAACTCAAATTCACAACATAGAGGAGGCTCTAACGCATTTGAAAGAAAACCAACGCCTTTGTTTGGTGTTATTCTATTTGGAAGAAAAGAGCTACCAAGAGGTAGCCGCTCAAACAGGCTTTTCGCTGGGCGAAGTAAAGAGCTATATCCAAAACGGACGGCGCAACATCAAAAAGCTATTAGGCATTTTGTGCGTTTCGGGCAGCGTCATCTGTCTATGGCTATTTTTTTAAACCTACCTCTCTAAACTGTTTTTCACATGAATCGCAAATTTACCCCTTCGGCTTATCGTCAAATCATTGAAAATACCGATAGTGTTTCGCCTAAGCAGCTCAAAAAATACCTCGAAGGGAAACTTTCCGAAAAAGAAGCCCATCAGGTGGAAAAGCAGCTCATCAACTGCTCCTTCGCTACCGAAGCCTTAGAGGGCTATCAGCAAAATAAGGCTTTAGACCCTACTGAAATTGCAAAGAAATTGGCGCAGGACATCGACAAATACAACCGTGAGCGCGGTTTCGGCGACGGACTCCCAACCCTTAGTAATTGGCTTCGATTGGGGTCTGTGGCTGCCGCAGGCTTGTTTTTGGTCGGATTTGTAGGGCTTATTTATTGGCAGATGCAGGGCATTGTCTATAAAGCCGAGCAGCAAAATGCGGCTACTGCCCTCAAACAAAGCACGCAAGCCCAAGAAGCCCCCCTACTTGCAGACGCACCTGCCCAAACGCAAGAAGCGGCAAGAGAAAACGAAAATCAGAACCAAAATCAAGACCAAAATCCAAATCTGCCAGAAAAGCCACAACAAGAGCAGCAATCTATCGCACAGGCAGAGCCAAACAAATCTGAAATCGACCAAGCACAAAGGGCTGCACAGCAAGCACAGCAAGCACAAAGAGAGGCTACCCAAACGCCTACGGTCATAGAAACAGACGATTTTACTATCGAAAAAAAGAAAGAAAAAAGCACAGACCAAAAGGACACATCAGGCGACAAAACTGTCCTGAAAAATCCCGAAAAATTCACCCTCACACAAGCCTACCAATTTTATCAAAGGGGTGAATTTGGGGCTGCCAGCCAACTTTTTGACTTTTTTCTAACCAAAAATCCAAAAAACGCCGAGCTACTCTTTCATGCCGCCCATGCGCATTTGCTCAACAAAAACCATAGCCGCGCCGCTACCCTTTTCGAGCAACTTCTAACGCAAAAGGCGGAACTCGAAGCCTCGCGCGTGGAGGAAAGCCGCTATTATTTGGCTCTTGCCTATGTAGAATTGGCTAAAAAAGAGCAGGCACGTGAAATTTTGCAAGACCTTGTCAGAAAGAAAGGCAGTTTTGCGGCGAAGGCACAGCAAAAACTCAACGATTTGTAGGTGCATTTGTAGGTTCTAAAAATTAGATACAAATGCAGGGACAAGGCATTGTCTTGTCCGAAGTTGGATTGAAATAAAAAAGAACTTTCAGACCCAAAAAGAGGCGCAAGTTGGAAGCAGTACCCACCAAAGCAGGAAGTGCTGCCCGAATTTCGGTAGGAATAAGTGCCTGACTTTATTTCTGCCACAAAAAATCCTAAAAACAAAAAAAAGCCTTCATTTGCAAAATAATCTTAAAATGACTATTTTGCGCAGGGTTTTGATGCAGTTTCAACTTTTATGGCGAGTACAAAAGTAATTCCTGTTATTTTTTTGGCTTTTTCGAATCCAAAATACGACTTGCGTAGTTTGGACGAGGAACAAAATGCGATTCGAAGGATTGTCTATCGAGCGCAGCAGGCAGGAATTTGTGAATTTGTCGAACGCCCCAATGCGAGTGTGGAAGACATCTTCGAGGTCTTTCAAGACCCTTTGTATAGAAACAGAATTGCGATTTTTCACTATGGCGGACATGCAGGCGATTTCGAGCTACTCATGCGTGGCGGCAGCGCACATACGCAGGGTTTAGATGCTTTTTTGGCGAGCCAAGATAGTCTGCATTTGGTCTTTCTCAATGGTTGCTGCACCAAATTGCAGGCGCAATCGCTGATAGAAAAAAATATTCCTGCCGTCATTGCTACTTCGCAGGCGATAGAAGACACCGTAGCGGCAGACTTTTCATTTCAATTTTATAGTGCCTTGACCGTAGGCGAGGATATAGAAAGTAGCTACCGCACTGCCGAAAATTTTATCAAGACCAAAGTAGGAGATTTTGAAAAAGAACCCGAATCGCATCGCGCCCTTATCCGAAAGAGTAGCATCATCAAAGATAAGAGCGACAAGATTCCTTGGCAACTTTATGAAAGTCAGGGCATAGAAAGGCAGGCGGCTTGGTCTTTGGCAAAGGCAAACAAAAATCCGCTTTTTGGCTTGCCCGAACTGCCTGCTCACCAGTTTCATCTGCCCAATCAACCCTTTATTTCGTTGCGCTATTTTACAGAAAAAGAAGCCCCTATCTTTTTTGGGCGTGGCGAGGTCATTCGCGATTTGTACCTAAAAATTGCCAATACAGACAACAACGACTTGCTCCTTTTTTACGGACAATCGGGGGCAGGCAAATCATCTCTTTTAGATGCGGGCTTAGTGCCGCGTCTGCGCCTTTATCACGAGGTCTGTTATGCGCGTCGGAATGGGGCTATCGGACTTAGCAAGACGCTACAAACGGCGTTGGTAGGCGAGGAAAAAGCCCTACAACAGGACACCAGCACGATTTCTTCGGCGTGGAAAGCCATCGAGCAAAAGAGCGGCAAACCTTTGGTAGTGGTCATAGACCAAGTGGAGGAAGTCTTTACCAAACCCAATAGCTTTTTGGGTACGGAGTGGCGTGATTTCCTCGATTTATTGAGTTCGATTTTTCTCTTGCGCGACCAAGCTCCCAAAGGAAAGCTCATTCTAAGCTATCGCAAGGAATTTCATGCCGAAATTGAGCGCAACATAGAGGAGCGGCATCTGCCCACAACGCGCTATTTTTTGGAACACCTCAAAAGGGAAAACATTGTAGAAATTGTATCGGGGCTAACCTTAGGGCGCAGAACGCGCGAAAAGTACCATCTGGAAGTAGAGCCGATGCTGCCTGAAATTATCGCCGACGACCTTTTAGAAGACCAAAGCTCTGCCATTGCGCCTGTACTGCAAATTTTGCTTACCAAGATGTGGCATCAGGCTTCCGACATCAACGACGCGCGTCCGCATTTTACCATCGAATTGTACCAAAAACTCAAAAGGGGCGGCATCTTGTTAGATGATTTTTTTAATCAACAGATGAATTTGGTGCGCGAATGGAACGCCGAAGTAGAGCAAACGGGTTTGGTCTTGGATATACTCAATTTCCATACAACTGCCTTGGGAACTGCCGACGTAAGGGAGCGCAAGGAATTGCAACAAAGGTATAGCCATCAGCAAAAAGTGTTAGAGCCGCTTTTGGGCAAATTGAGCGAACTCTACCTTCTTTCAAGCGTTACGCCTACCCTAACGGGTTTGGCACACGATACCCTTGCACCCCTGATTCAGAACGAATTTAAAAATTCCGACCGTGCAGGGCAGCGTGCTTTTCGTATCTTAGAAAATAGGGTCATCGAATTTGAGGCAGACCCCACAGCGACTCTCGACGAAACCGACCTTACCTTAGTAGAAAGGGGGGCAAATGGTATGCGCCTTTGGAATCAGAAAGAAAAACTTTTGATAGAGGCAAGCCGTCAGCAGCGCAAAAAGCGCAAGCGCGTTATCGCTGCCTTGCGTTGGGCAGGCGTTGCGGTGGTAGCCCTGATTGCAGGCTTTGGCATTTGGGCGCAATACCTTAGAGGGATTGCCGAAGATGCGCGTGAGAGCCTCGAAATCACGATGCAGCAGAAAGATAGCACTTCTAAGGAACTTTCAAAGGAAAAGTCGAAGGTAGAATTTGCCCTCTCGAAGGTAAAAGAGCAGGAGCAGGTCTTGAAAAAAAATATCACCCAGCTCACCGAAAATGAGGAAAAGCTCAAAAAGGCAATCGCCGACGCGACCGCCTCCGAACAAAGGGCAATTCAGCAGGGAAACATTGCCCGTAAAAATGAGCGCATTGCCATAGAAAAAGGAAAGGAATTAGAGCAATCTTTGTCCAAAGAAAAACGCGCACAGATGGCTGCCAACATTGCCCTCAATGCTGCCAACACTTCTACACAAGTTTCGCAACACCACCTTTATTTTTTCAACGCCAAAGAATTGGCTTCGCAGTCTTTAAACCAGCAGAGTTTCGATACCCTGCAAGCACTTTTAGCCCTCACTTCCGCCGACCTGACGGAGGAAGCCTTCAATCCGCAAAGGTTTTCGCTTTTAGGAAATTTCTTTACCAAACAGTATTCGCCCGAAACCTTAGAAGCCCTCTTGCGTGCCTTTTCGCGCTTTGGAAACGACCTTTTGGCAAAAGGCGAGGTGCGCCATCTGGCAGTCAATCCGATATATAGGCAGGTAGCACACCTGACGGCAGAGGGAAAAATCGAAATTGCTGACGTGGTAGAGCAGGAATCGGACTATCCTTATTTGCGAAAAAAGGCGCAGTTTAGTTTGGGTAAAAATGAATACCTCAAATCGCTTATCTTCAATAGATTGGGAACGTTTTTATGGGCAGCAAGCGAAACAACACTTTTTCGCCTTAATCCGCAGGCTGATGACAAAAAGACTAAAAAAGTAGAAAAAATAGCCACGCTAAGTGCAGTTCCCCTCGAACTTAATTTGATAGAGAATGAGAAAAATGCCCTTGCCGTTTTGCTTTTAGAAGATGGAAAAATTGTGCTTTATGATTTGAATACTTCACAAAGCCAATTCCTTGAAGTGCCTGCACCCGACAAACCCACAGCCATTGCCGTAGCTCAACCTTCGGAACAGGAAACACGCCTTTTTATCGGAACAAAACGCGGTAGCCTTTATTTTTACGACTTGGGCAAAAGCAAGCAGCCCGAACTTCTTTTGAAGGAGGTGAGCAAAAGCCCTATTTCGGCTCTGGCTTTCAATAAAATCAGAAACTGGTTAGTGGCAGGCACTACCATAGGCGAGGTCTTTACCCTTACGCGCCCTTATAGCAGCAATGCCAAGCAATTAAACCCACAATTTTTCACACGCCACCATCAAGGAATTGTATCGAAAATCGCCTTCAATGCAACGGGCGATTGGCTTGCTACGGCAAGTTTAGACCAAAGCATCATGTTGCGAAACCTTAAAAATGTGCGTGCCAATGAATTAGAACGCCTTGTGCCTGTTGTTATCCAGCAGGAAGGACACTATGTCTTTCAAGTTGGGTTTGCCACCGAAAACGACTATCTACTCACAGGTGATGCCTTTCAGATGAACGTCTATTCCACAGACGTATATTGGTTGTATGAAAAAATTAAGAACGCAACACAAAATAAATTGCTTTCTTCGCGCGACTGGGCGTATTTTATTCGTGGTGAGATTCAGCGTCCTAAAAATGACGATTAAACGCTGCCTTTGCATCTTTTTATTTTTTATCTTTTTGTATCCTTTTTGTGTGAAAAAGGCATTTTCCTATCTGAATCATAGCCCACAGACTTACATTTTTTGGACTTAGAAAGCGAAATTTTCAAAAAATCGAAGAATTTTATTAGCTTTGTGCAATCTTGCTGTACGTGTCAGAAAGGCTTTGAAGGTGAAAGTGTTTGCTTGGCACTTCCCTACGTCGTTTTACGCACCTTTCGGGAGCATGGGGGCTGCTTGAAATCTCTTTTTTGACTTTTTGAAGCAAAAAAAGAGAAAAAATAGCGTAAAAGCGTAGCTTGATGCAACGCAAAGGTTGTCTTTCGCATCATCTTTTTGTGGCTGTGTTCCAATGCGCTGACTTGCCGCTCATGAAAAGATAGAAGGCGTTTTTTAAAACCTTTATCCCTATCCTACCTATGCCAAATCGCCTTACGGTGAAAAAAAAGCAGCAAGCCGACTTCTTTGCACCTCTTTTTTGTCTTTCTTTGCAAAAAGAACACAAAAGACCCTAATTTTTCACACCACAACTCCTAAAACAACTTATCCAATATGGCTCGCATAGAAATGGTTATGCCCAAAATGGGCGAAAGCGTCATGGAAGGGACTATCATCACTTGGCTCAAAAAAGTGGGCGACAAGATAGAACAAGACGAATCGGTCTTGGAAGTAGCTACTGACAAGGTAGATACCGAAGTTCCCGCTACTCATTCTGGCATTTTGGTAGAGATTTTGGCACAAGAGGGGGAAGTGGTGCAAATCGGAAATCCTATCGCCGTCATCGAAACAGAAGCCACCGCTACTGCAAAAGTGGCTGAAAATGGGCAGGCACAAAGCCAAGAAAAGCCCCAAGAGGCACACCAAGAAACGCATCAGGAAAGGCAAGAGGTAGCTCCTTTGGCAGCGCAGGCGCAGGAACTTATCGAATCGCCGCTGGTTGCTAAAACCGAAACAGGACGCTTCTATTCGCCCTTAGTTCTCAATATTGCCCGCCAAGAGGGAATTTCTATGGCAGAATTAGAGCAAATTGCAGGCACAGGCGCAGAAGGGCGCGTAACCAAACACGACATCTTTGCCTATCTCAAAAATAGAAAAGCCGCCCCCACTACCAACGGCAAAGCCGCAGAACCGCTCAAAACCGAAACGGCTCAAATTGCCAAAGCGGAAACGATTGCGGCAGTGGTAGAGGAGCGCGTAGCACCTGCACCAAGCAAAAGCGACGCACCTTTGGAAGCCGTCAAGCCTGCTAAATCGTATGGGGGCAATGTAGAAATTATCCAAATGGATAGAATGCGCAAGATGATTGCCCAGCGCATGGTCGACTCGAAGCGCATCTCTCCACACGTAACCTCTTTTGTAGAAGCCGACGTTACCAATATCGTAAATTGGCGCAATAAGTGGAAGCGCGTAGCGCAAGAACGCGAAGGCGTAGCCCTTACTTTTACGCCTATCTTTATCGAGGCGGTAGCAAAGGCAATTCAAGACTTCCCCAAAATTAACTGCTCCTTAGATGGCGATACGATAATTCTTAAAAAGGACATCAACGTGGGCATGGCAGTTGCCCTCCCTAACGACAATCTTATCGTGCCTGTGATTAAAAATGCCAATCATTACAACCTTATCGGTTTGGCAAAAAAGGTCAATGATTTGGCAGAACGCGCTCGCATCAATAAACTCTCACCCGACGATTTGAGCGAAGGCACTTACACCGTTTCCAATATCGGCTCTTTTGGCAATATGCTGGGAACGCCTATCATCATGCAGCCGCAGGTAGCCATTCTTTCTTTGGGTGCAATTATCAAAAAGCCAGCTGTGGTAGAAACCGAACACGGCGATATGATAGGGATTCGCCACATGATGTACCTTTCGCACTCTTACGACCATAGAATTGTAGATGGTGCTTTGGGGGGCAGATTTGTGCGCCGCGTGGCAGACTATTTAGAAAAATTTGATGTAAGTCGTAGCCTATAAAAGTATTCTTTTCCACGACAAGACCCTAAGCCTTGTCATAACACTTAGGGTCTTGAAATGGGGCGCATGAAGCCCGATGTGGTGTTTTTTATTTTCACCTTTTCAATATCATTATGCGATTTTCGAAGGGACAACTTCCCAAACTCAATCCAACTGCCCTTTTGCTCTTTGCCTTTTTTGGCTTTTGGGGCTTTTTTTCGCAGGCAAAGGCGCAGCGATTCGGTTATGTGGATACCCAAAAGATTTTGGCTCTGATGCCTGAATATCAAGCGGCACTCAAAGATTTGGAAACGCAACGCCAACTTTGGGAAAAGGAATTGAAGCAAAAAGAAAGCGACCTATTAGAGGCGCGATTAGGGCTTGAAGCCGAGCGCGTTTTGCTTTCTAAGTCTATGCAGCAAGAGCGCGAGGCTACTTTGCGCAGCCAAACGGAGGCGGTTTTAGCCTTCCGTGAGCAGATTTTTGGCTTCGAAGGAGCTTTTTTTCAGAAAAGGCGACAGCTTGTCGAGCCTTTGCAAGCGCGTGTGATGGAGGCGGTGCGCATTGTGGCAGTACAAAAAAAATTGCATTTCATTTTTGACAAAGCCAGCGATTTTCACATGCTCTATCACGATACCACTTACGATTTTACCGATTTTGTCTTAGACGAATTAGGCATTAAAATTGAAAAGGTAAAAAGCAGCAGCGGCGAGGATACCAAGCAGGCTACCAAAGAAGGAACTAAGGGCTAAGAAGCCCCAATTTTCGGATTTTCTTTTCGGATTTTCAAGTTTCCATATTTCATTTAAACACCCTTTAAAACCATTTTCATTAACATTTGAATACAATGAAAAAAACTCTCTTTTTAGCCTTTTTAGCGGCTACCTTATTTGTTTTTGGTGCAAATGCACAAAATACACTCAAAATTGGCTACACCAGCGCGACGCAGATTTTGGTCTTGATGCCTGAGTTTAAGGTCAAGCAAAGTGAATTAGAATCCTACAACAAAGTTTTAGACGGACAATTAGCCGCCAAACAAAAAGAATTTCAAACCAAATACGAAGAGTACGAAAAAACACGCGCCCAAAATCCGCCTGTGGTCAATCAGCAAAAAGAAAACGAATTGCGACAGTTACAACAGAGTTTTACCGACATGCAGCAGCAATTCCAAAATGATTTGGCTGAAAAAGAACGCGCCCTTTTAGAACCGCTTTTCGGAAAAATCCAAGATGCTATCAACGAAGTAGCGAAAGAAAACCAATATACGCTGGTTCTCAATGCTTTTGATGGCACAAACAACCCCAATATCCTTTATGCTGCCGAAGGCATCGATATTACGCCTTTGGTATTGAAGAAGTTGGGCGTAGAGCCTCCCAAAGAAGAGGCAGGCAACTAAGTTTTACTTCCTGACTACGTTTTATTTCGTGTTTGATAGCCCGAAAAAAAGACCCGAAGCATTTTTTAGAAAAGGCTTCGGGTTTTTTGCATTGCTTATTTTGCTTTTTATACTAAATTTCGCGCTTACTTTTTGCTCATCAAGCCTTTCTTTTTCCACTTCAAAGAGTAGATATCGAGGCGGCGGTCTTTGAGATTGCGCACGCTGCCATGGCTATGCAGTTCCTTTAAAAGGTCGAGATTGACATCAGCAATCATGGTCATTTCGGTATTGGGAGTGGCTTCGGCGATGATGGCGTTGTTGGGGAAGGAATAGTCGGAGGGCGAGAAAACGGCAGATTGGGCAAACTGCACGTCCATGTTTCGCACTTTTGGCAAATTGCCTACGCTCCCTGCAATGGCAACGTAACATTCATTTTCTACTGCCCTTGCCTGCGCACAGACGCGGACGCGCATGTAGCCGTTTTGCATGTCGGTAGAAAAGGGGACAAAAAGGATTTGCATGCCCTCTTCTGCCAATAGGCGCGAGAGTTCGGGAAATTCTACATCATAACAAATCAGAATACCAATTTTGGCGACATCGGTTTCAAAGACTTTGACTTTATCGCCTCCTACCATGCCGTAGTCTTGCACTTCGCTGGGAGTGATATGGATTTTGTACTGCACGTCCCAAGTGCCGTCGCGCCTGCAAAGGTAGGAAACGTTGTAGAGCCTACCGCCTTCGTAGAGGGGCAAACTGCCGCCTATGATATTGACATTATAGGAAACGGCATATTCTACCAACTTATCGCGCACCTCTTCGGTGTACTCGGCTAAGTGGCGAATGGCTTTGGCGATGTCTTCTTCATTGAAGCCTGCCATGAGCGGTACATTGAAAAATTCGGGAAATAGCACAAAGTCGGAACGATAGGAACTAAGGGCATCTACAAAAAACTCTACATTTTCAAAAAAAGATTCCAATGATTTCACATTTCGCATCTGCCATTGTACTACGCCAATGCGAATGACCTCTTTTTGCTGATTGACAAGTTTGGGTTTGTCTTCGTAATAAATATTGTCCCATTTGAGCAGGGTCGCATAGGATTCAGATTCGCTATCTTCGGGCAGGTAGTTGCGCAAAACTTTCTTGACGTGAAAGCCATTACTAAGTTGGAAGGTCAAGACGGGGTCGTAGATTTCCTTTTGGCGCACCTTTTCGATGTACTGTCGGGCAGAAAGTTCGTCGGAATATTTGCTGTAATTGGGCATTCTACCGCCTGCAATCATGCCGCGCAGGTTGAGATTTTCGCACAGTTCTTTTCTGACATCATACAAACGCCGCCCCAATCTCAAATCGCGATAATCGGGGTGTACGCAGACTTCGAGTCCGTATAAGATTTCGCCATTTTCGGGGTCGTGAGTAGAAAATTTATTGTCGTCGAGGATTTCGGCGTAGGTATGATTGTCGCCTATTTTTTCATAATTGACGATAATAGCCAAAGCAAAGGCTACTACTTCGCCTTTGTCTTCGATACAAAGCTGCCCTTCGGGGAATACGTCTAATAGTTTTTCTATGGCTTGTCTGCTCCAAGATTCCCCTGTGGGGCGATACACCAAGCGGGAAATTTCTATCAAACTCTCGATGTCTTGGTGGGTGATATTGCGAAGTTTGATGAGATGCTGTTCGGATTCGCTATTAGAAGAGGGGGCAGCATCTTTTTCTAAAAATTCGTCTTCTTCGGTTAGGTAGTTATCCATAAAGGGTATCAAATAATTGTTTAAAAAATCCTTATACACAAGGCTTTCACACAAAGATACTGATTTTGAGGCAAAAAGGCAAATGAAAGGCGTTTTTCCCCTCGTGTTATATCAGATTTAGACCCTTCAATGCAGTCATGTTAAATTCTAAAAATCAGATTCAAATGTAGGGACAAGGCACTGCCTTGTCCGCAGTGCGATTGAAATAAAAAAGGATTTTTAGACCCACAAATGGAATTTAGTCCAGATTTTATTTTGTATCAAATTTGACAAAACAAGGCTTTATACAGAACTTAACACTACTGCCCTTCAATGGGGCAGTTGGGCAGCAATTTGAGAGAAGACAAAAGTAAAGATAATTTCTCACCCCTATTTTTTACTACCAAAAAAAGTAGTGTATAAAACCAGACTTGCGCCTAAGAAAAAGAAAGCCGTAATGCCTACAAAAAAGAGAAAGTGAAAAGGCTCTTGCTCGAAGGTGTAATGCAGGCTGCGAAAGTTATAGACTTTTGTCGTGATATTTTTGTATAATACAAAGCCCGAAGCAGCCCAAACAAAAATCCAGAAAAGGATAGAAGCAACTTTTTTGAGTGTCATGATGCCGAAAGAAAAATAAAAACAACGCTATGGGTAGAGCAAGACCCGTTAGGGGTAGTGGTGCTAAATTCTAAAAATTATCTTCAAATGTAGGGACAAGGCATTGCCTTGTCCGAAGGTTAGAGTGAAATAGAAAATCTTATCTATACCACATCAAAAATACAAAGAGGTAGAGCCAAAGCAGGTCGAGGAAGTGCCAAAAAGTATTGCAAAGGCTGATGCGCAATAGGCTTTTGGCATGGACTTTATAGCGGAAGGCATTGAGTAGGGTAAAAAACACAAAGACCAGTCCTGCGACGATATGCAAGCCATGCACCCCTGAAATGATATAGATAAACGAACCCGCAGGATTGCTCTGTGAGCCGCCCAAAAACACGCCGATATCCACAAGCTGTCCCCAACCTTTCACCTGCATCACCAAAAAAGCAAGTCCTAAGAGAAAGGTAATGCCTAAGCCAATTTTTACCTGCCCAATCTCATCTTTTTTGGCTGCCCAATACGCATATTGCATCGTTAGGCTGCTTAAAAGTATGACTCCCGTACTCCAATAAAAGAGCGAAGGTAAGTCGAAGAGTAGCCAATTCCCATCTGCACGCCGCACGATATAAGCCGAAGTGAAGGCGGCAAAAAGCATGATGATACTCACGATAAAGAGCCACAAGACGAATTTCTTGGGGTGCATTGCCGCTTGTGAGGCTTCTTTTTGGGGCATATTTTGTGAAAGTGTAGTACCTTTCTGACTCATAAAAACGAAGAATAAGGGTGTAAAGAGAGTGAGAAACCGTAGAAAATCGTCCGCAAAGGTAGCGAAAAAGGTTGAGAGAAGGTTTATTTTTGGGAAATAGAAACAAAGATGCAAGATTTTTGTACCTACTTGCTTGCGACAATCCTGCCTATTCAACCCTAAGAAGTGGCAATATGTTTGCTTTTTTGTGGTAGAAGGGTGGCTTTTGTAGTAGAAAAACCAAAGCCTATTGGCTTTTTTCTCGCTTTTCTACGCCAAATATAGGCAGGGGCTTGCTTTTGTGTAAAAAATTGTGTTATTTGGCTGCTAAGTTTGCTACTTTTTCGCCTACTTTGCTTGCGGAAAAGGCGGTCGGCAGGTTGCCCTCTCTTTTCTTTGCCTCTCGATTCTTTTTATCACGATACTCACGCAACTCCTTTATGTTAGAACCCTATATCAAACAGCTACTTATCGATGAAAATGAGGTGGTCGTTCCCGAAGTAGGAACGTTTGTCGTTACACACAATCAGGCAGAAATTCTTTCTGATTCTATCACGCCTCCTCGCAGGAAGATACAATTTTATAGCAAGTTGCGCAGCGATAAAAATGAAAAACTCGCTAAATTAGTAATCGCCTCCGAAGAAATTAGCCGCGAGGATTTTCATACACAGTTGGAATATTTCATCGAGCAGGTGCAGACACAGATAGACTTGCAGGGTAGCTATCAGCTCCTCGACTTGGGAAAGTTGGGGCGCGACGCGGAAGGGTATTTTACTTTTTCGCAAGCCTTCAAAGATGAAATTTCGGAAGAAAACTTCGGCTTGCCACCTATCTACAAAAAGCCTTTGATGCAAGAAGACGAAACTTTCTTCGAAGAAGATTCGGAAAGCAGTGCTTCTTCTTTTTCGGATACAAAAGAAGAGGAAAAGGAACAGAGCGCACCTTTTATTGCCCCTATTTTGGCAACTCCTCAAAATCCTCCTGCCACTATTAAAGACACAGAAGAGGCAAAAAACGAATCTGACGCTTCTAAAACCGCTAATTCAGAGGACGACGATTTAGCACATAATTCGGAGAAGCGCGAGGCTGAAAAAGCAAATGCCACAGAGCAGCAAAATCAGGACGAAGAAAATCAGGAGGAAGAAAATCAGGACGAGGACGAAAAAGTCAGTCCGCTTGTCATTTGGCTTATCACCATTCCGCTATTGGCTATTTTTGCCTTCCTACTCTATCTCTTTACTCAACCCGAAGCCATGAGCAGTTTTCGTAACCTTTTGGGTATGAAAGCCGCCGCAACTTTGCCAAAGGAAAAAGAGAAAATCGACCCCAATGCGCAAGCAGGCAACACAGAAACTGCACAGCCAAACACAGACAACCAAGCCGAACAAGCACAAAATCAGACAGCAGCCCAAGATACAGAAACAGCACCCAATCAGGCAGCTACCGACCAGTCAGATGCTAATCAGGGTCAGAATCAGACCCAAAGTCAGGAACAAGCCGCCCAAAATGCAGGCAGCCAGAGCAGCCAAAATTCGGATACGCAAACGGCTTCTTCTACCAATCCTACCAATCCTTCCGATGTCATCGACGAGGAGCGCAATGTTTTTTATGTCATCGTGGGCAGTTTTGTTAATTTGGAGTATGCTCGCCAAATGCAACAACAAGTTGGGCAGAACTCACGTATAGTCATTTATCCAAAAGGCGGCAATTATCGTGTTACAATCGCCGAGCAGCCTTCTGAACGCGAAGCCTACAACGAACGCCTCCGCCACCTTTCGAGCTATCCCAACGCCTGGGTTTTAGATTATTAAATAAAGGGCAAAACTGCCTCTTTGTGTGTTCCCTTTTTTAAACCAATCATCAACCGCACCGCAAAGGTGTGCTATTTTTCTCTTATGCCTTCTACTTACACTGCTACTGCCCTTCCCAACATCAGCTCTTTGGCTTGGGAACACCCTGCCGACCGTACTGCCCTACAAGCTCTCCGCAAAGTGCCGGGCTTTGATAAGGTAATTCAGATGGTCTTTGGTGCGACTACCGAGCGTTCGTTGCGCCTTTTGTATTTGGGCAGCAGCGTGCGAGCCTCTTCCAAACAGTTTGGACGCGCCCATGAGTTGTTGGTAGAAGCCTGTCGCGTCTTTGACGTTCAGCAGCGTCCCGAACTTTTTATCATGCAAAATCCGCTACTTAATGCAGGGGCTGTGGGCATGGACAATCCCTTTATCGTACTCAATTCTTCTATGGTCGAATCTTTTGATGAGGCAGAATTGCTAACGGTTATCGGACACGAACTTGGACACATTCTAAGCGGGCATGTCTTGTATAAAACGGTGGCAAATCTTATCTTTTTGCTTTCACAAAGGGCAATTCGTTTCCCTTTGAGCGATATTGTTTTGATGGGCGTGGTGATGGCTTTGCAGGAATGGCAGCGAAAAAGCGAACTAAGTTGTGATAGAGCAGGGCTTTTAGCGGCGCAAAATCCTGATGTTTCTATTCGCGTGCTTATGAAATTGGCAGGCGGCGGCAATGTAGAGCAGATGGATTTGGGCGAGTTTTTAGCACAGGCAGAAGAATACGAGCGCAGTGAAGAAATTGCGGATACTGTTTTCAAATTGTTCAATACCTTAGATAAGACGCACCCTTTTGCCGTAGTTCGCGCTGCCGAACTTATCAAGTGGATACGGTCGGGTGAATATGATGCAATCCTTTCGGGCGATTATTTGAAGCGAAATGAGAGCCAGTCTTATTCTTTTCGCGAGGATTTTGCCCGCACCCAAGAGGCTTATGGGCAGGATTTTAAAAAAGCCACCGAGCCACTCCAAAATTTCGGACAAGACCTAAGCCAACAAGCCAAAGACTTTTTGGGGAACATTTTTAAAAGGTAGTTTTTGATAGGGCGTTGTTGCAACGATAAAAGTCTTAAATGCACCCCACCCCAAACCCCAATGATGTTAAATTCTAAAAAAACAGATTCAAATGTAGGGACAAGGCATTGCCTTGTCCGCAGCGAGATTGAAATAAAAAAGGATTTTCAGACCCAAAAATAGGGTTCAGTCCAAATTTTATTTTGTGTCAAATTTGACAAAACAAGGCTTTTCGCAGAACTTAACATTACTGGGGCAGGGTGGGGGTTCAGGAGGCTTGTACGAAGCACAAAACCCCGTTTTTTGACCTTCTGACCGTTGTAACAACGCCTTTTGATAGCCAAACATTCAACTCTTTTGGGGAAGTTAAAAAACGTATCTTCACTTTTCCACTTTCACACAACTCCCAAACAAGGCAATTCTCAAAAGTGTTGTACCTTTGCTTGTTCAAACCAGAAAGCTGTACGCCACTTCGAAGAAATAAACCCTTGTCATGACAACTCCTTTTACCGATACGCGCCAAGAATTGCGTCACCTCAAAGAGCTACTCAAAATAGAGCAAGAAGCAGATAAGGCGCAATATCAAGAAAAAATGCTCAATGCCCCCCTTGCCAAAAGGCGAAAAGATGGGCTTTGTTGGTATCCCCTGCGCCTGATAAGCGAGCAACTTGGCGTAGGCGGCAGATGGATTATAGAAGTAGAGCGCAAGGCAGACAAAGGGCAGCCCCACCAACTGCAAACAGGCAGCGTCGTTACTTTTTTCAATGTAGAAAATGGCAAGGAAGCCAATCAAAGCAATGGCGTAGTGGGCAAATTGCAAGGTGATGTCATGCAGGTTGTTCTCAATCAAGACGAGCCGCCGCAGTGGGTCAGTGCAGGTCAGATTGGCGTTTATCTTGCCTTCGATGATAGCACCTACCGCGAAATGAACTTTGCCTTGCGCAACGTCATAGAAGCCGAAAATAATAGATTGGCAGAGTTACGCGAAATTTTATTGGGCTATAAAAAAGCTACCTTCGACGAAGCCTACCAAAACTCGACGCAGTATCAGGTCTATGTAGAAAAAGTTACCCGATTGAACGACTCTCAAAACCAAGCCGTTGCCAATCTGGTCTATGCCAAAGATGTGGCAATTATTCACGGTCCTCCGGGTACGGGTAAAACAACGACTTTGGTCGCTGCCATCGAAGCCATTTTGAAGCGCGAAAAGCAGGTCTTGGTCTGTGCGCCCAGCAATACGGCAGTGGATTGGCTTGTCGAGAAAATTCATGCGCAGGGAATCAGCGTAACGCGCTTAGGACACCCTGCCCGTGTGAGCGAAACCTTAGAACATCTGACCTTAGATGCCAAAATAGAGTCGCACCAAGATTATCGTAGCTATAAAGAAATGATGAAAAAGGCGGAGGCTCTCAAACGCGAAGCCCTGCGTTTTAGGCGCAATTTTGGGGCAAAAGAACGCCAAGAGCGGCAGTTTCTTTTGCGCGAAGCCCAAAATATCAAGAATGAAGCCCTTAGATTGGAGGATTATTTGGTGCATAAAATCTTCGACCATTCGCGCGTTATCGCTTGTACGCTCACCACAGCGAGCAGTTATATTTTAAAAAATAAAACATTTAGCAGCGTTTTTATAGACGAGGCAGGACAAGCCCTAGAACCAGCCATGTGGATTGCGGTGCAGAAAGGGCATAAGATTTTTATGGCAGGCGACCACCAGCAACTCCCTCCTACCGTCAAATCCTTAGAGGCGGCGCGTGCAGGGTTGGAAAATACACTCTTCGAAAAAACGATTGCAAGGCAGCAAGTCGACCGTATCTTGCAGGTGCAATACCGCATGCACGAGCAAATTATGGCATTTTCTAATCAAAAATTTTATCAAAATAAATTAGAAGCCGCGCCTGCAAATCGCTATCATACGCTTTTTAAAAACGACAAGCCCGTTCTTTTTATCGATACCGCAGGGACAGGTTTTGCCGAAAAACAAGACGAAGAAACCCTAAGCCGTTACAATCCCGACGAGGCGCACCTGCTTTTGCGCATTTTAGGCAGCATTTTGAATGAAGTAGAAAACGACCCGATGGCGGCGGCACAAATCTATGATTTGAGCATTGGCATTATTTCACCCTACAAGGCGCAGGTCTATTTTCTCAAAGACCATATCTTAGACCATGACGCGCTCAAACCCCATTTGCCTCAAATTACAATTCAAACCGTAGATGGCTTTCAGGGGCAGGAACGCGATTTGATGCTCATCTCTTTGGTGCGTTCTAATGAAAAGGGTGAAATTGGCTTTTTGGCAGATTTAAGGCGTTTTAATGTCGCCATTACACGTGCCAAAAAGAAGTTAGTTGTTATCGGCGATTCGGCAACTTTGGCTACACACCCTTTCTTTGCCGATTTTATCAAATACAGTGAAAATATAGAGGCTTACCAAAGTGCTTGGGAATGGTGGGAAAGTTAGAAAACTGCAACCTAAAAGATTGAAAAAGAGTATAAGTAAATAACAAAACACGCCGCTCCCTTTTGTTGTGGCGTGTTTTTGTTAGGTGTCAAGACGAAACGCACTGTTTTATTTTTTGCTTTTATTCTTTTCAAGGTTAGAAAAATACAAAAAAGAAGATTTTACGTTCAAAAGCCCTGTTTTTCGTCTAAAAAGACGATTTTTTTACATCAACTTGTTTTCGGATACGAAAAAAAAGTCAGTTTTTTTGTATCTTTCGTCTGAAAAACTTGATTCTTTCCTGCACGTTTACCCTTTTTCTGATAATAGAACCTACAAATTTATGAGGCACACTATACAAAAAATATTTTTCTTAATCCTTGCCCTAACGCTACTCGGCTTTATCGCACAAGTGGAGGCGGCGACGGTTACTTCGGTACAAAATGGCGATTGGAGCGACCCCTGTACGTGGAGCGCAACCTGCGACCCTGCCGCTATGCCGACTATCAACGATGATGTAGTCATCAACCACGACGTTGTGGTAGATGTAGACGTAACAGTTAATAGTATCAATATTTTTCGTCCCGCAGGTGGTGGCGGTGGTACGCGCGAACTGACTATCAATGCTGACGTAACCCTTACGACGATAGACGACTTTATTGCAGGCAATCAATCCGATGTACTAAATAATGGCTTGCTGATAGTAGGAGGCGATATTTTTGTTTCCAACAATGGCAATATCAATGGGGACGGGACTGGCTTGCTTATCGTTTTGGGCTGCCCTGTCAAAAATGGCAACACCAACATTGAAAATATCTTTGGCTCTGCTGATAGTACGGCAGGCAACATGCTTACCTACTGCTTTGTTCAAATCGTAGATGACCCCACGAATTGTACCACAGGCGATTACGGCTATACCAACCTTCCTGCTACCCATGCAACGAATTGTGGCACGCTTATTCCTATTTTGCCCATAGAGCTTACCTTTTTTGAAGCGACTTTGCAAAAAGACCCCACCCAAGATGCTTTTGTAGCCCTTCATTGGGCGACAGCCGCTGAAAAAGACAACAGCCATTTTGAATTACAAAGAAGCACCAACGGACGCGATTTCACTACCATAGGGCAGGTTTTGGGTACAAATCAAAACCAAACTACTTTTTACCAATACAAAGACTACGAGTTTCAAGAAGGCAGAAATTATTACCGCCTCCTGCAAGTAGATTATGACGGAAAGATGTCTTATAGCCCTATCGTTCAAGTTTGGGTTGTACAGAAATCGCGCTTTGTCGTTTATCCAAATCCTGCAACCGATTATTTCTTTGTAGAGAGCAATAACTTTTCTAAAAACTTACATCTGAACCTTTTGGATAGTAAAGGGCAGCAGGTTGCGGTTGAAGTCATTGCCATAGGCATAGACCGTTTTAAAATCGTGCCTACCGAAAAATTAAGTAAAGGGCTTTATCTTCTGCGCTATCTCTCCAAAGAAGGACACTATCAGAGCCACAAAATTTTGGTAGAATAGTGAAAGCCACTGTTCTATCCCCACTGTTCTATCCCCACTGTTCTATCCTAAGTTTGGTTAAAAAAATACTCTTTCAGCTCCAAAACTAACAGCTTTCAAAAGACTGTTGGTTTTTGTGTTTTTGGGGAAATCGTATAAGGTAGTGAAGTTGTAGCTTCGCCCTACTTTTTTGAGCAATATGCTGACTAAAAATTGTAACTAAAAACTTACTTGCGTTTGGTCTTACGCACTTTAAAGAGTTTGACCAATTTGGGTACAAAGTCCTCGCCTGCTTCTATGCCTACATAATCGGCTTGGTATTGATGGCATATTTTTTCTAATTCTTCCTGCTTTTGTGCAAATTGATTCATAAATTTTTTCCGAAAGGCATCAGAATTGGTATTGACCCAAGTTTTTTTCCCTGTTTCTTTGTCTAAAATGGGAACAATTCCTAAGGCAGGAAAGCGTTGTTCGCGCTGGTCGGAAAGGTGCAGACAAATTAAATCGTGCTTTTGCGACATGCCTTTGAGGGCAGTTTCATAGTTTTGGTCTATAAAGTCGGAAATCAGGATAATAACACTTTTGCGTTTGATGAGCCGCATGGCTTGTTGGATAGCCTTCGTGAGGTCGGTTTTTTTAGAGTCAGGCACAAGGCGGTACAAAACTTTGATAATTTGAGAAGCCTGCTTACTTCCCTTATCGGGGCGCACGTAGGCTTCTTTTTGGTCGGAAAAGGCTAAAATACCAACAGAACTGGCTTCGCGGATTGCTGAAAGGGTCAGCACACCTGCCAATTCTTTACCTGTGTCTAATTTTTGCTTGCCCTTGTGTCCTACCTGCTGGGATTCACTCACATCTAAGATGATAAAGATATTTTGCTCTTTTTCTTCCTTGTACGTATTGACATACACGCCATGCCCTTTGGCACTTACGTTCCAATTGACGGTACGCACGTCGTCGCCGTATTGGTATTGCCGCACGTCATCAAATTCAAGCCCCGAACCCTTGAAGACCGACCGCGCATCACCTTGCATGCTCGTATTAACAGCCTTTCTAATTCGGATTTCATAACGCCGTAGCTTGCCGATAATACTTTTCATATTCAGCCCTGCCTCGCCAAAGGCGACAGGTTGTGCCGTTTGGGGAGTGGGTTGTTTGAAAACATTTTGTATTTTCTCAAAAAATTGAGCAAAGGCATTTTTAGCATCAGCCATAGGGTAGGGGGCTTTTAAAAGGTTTGGATAGTCAGAATTGTGGGCAGAATATTAGTCAAAATATTAGCCAGAATATTAGGCAGAATATTAGCCAGAATTTAGGGGCTACAACTTTGGGTTAGATTTGGGCAGCAGCTTGCGGCTATCTATCCAAATAGACCATCAAGACCGAAATATCGGCAGGACTCACGCCACTAATGCGCGAGGCTTGCCCTAAGGTAGAAGGGCGCATATTGGCAAGTTTGATGCGTGCTTCGGCAGAAAGAGCTTTGATACTTGAATAGTCTATTGCACCTAATTTCAAGTTTTCTAATTTGCCCATTTTTTCTACCGATTCCTGTTCCTTTTCTATGTATTCGGCATACTTGATTTGAATTTCTGCCTGTTCGAGGGCTTCTTGTGGGTATTTTTCCAAAAATTCGCGAATTTCAGTACCCATTTCTGCCAAATTCGCCATCTCCACTTGGGGGCGTTTCAAGATGTCCTGCGCCTTAATTTTTTGACGCAACGGCGAAGTGCCTAAGCGCGTGAGCGTACCATTGACAACTTCGGGGTCTATGCTTTTTTGGCGTAGGAAATTGACAATTTGTGCCGTTTGTCTTTTCTTTTCGAGCATTTTTTCGCGCCTCTGGGCTGTGGCTAATCCCAACTGGTAGCCTTTTTCGGTGAGGCGCAAATCTGCATTGTCTTGGCGCAAAAGGATTCTATACTCGGCGCGTGAGGTGAACATGCGATAAGGTTCGTCTGTGCCTTTATGCACCAAATCGTCAATCAGAACGCCGATATAGGCATCAGAACGTCCTAAGACGAAAGGTTCTTGTCCTGTGTGTTTCAAATGTGCATTGATGCCTGCTACCAAGCCCTGTGCGGCGGCTTCTTCGTAGCCTGTTGTGCCATTGATTTGTCCTGCAAAATAAAGATTTTCTACCAATTTGGTTTCCAAAGTCGGATATAATTGTGTAGGAGGGAAGAAGTCGTATTCTATCGCATAGCCCGGACGGAACATTTTGGCATTTTCGAAGCCCTTGATTTTGCGCAAAGCCTGATACTGCACATCTTCGGGTAGAGAGGTAGAAAAGCCATTGACATAGACTTCTACCGTATCCCAACCTTCGGGTTCTACAAAAATTTGGTGTCTTTCGCGCTCGGCAAAGCGCGTGATTTTATCCTCTATCGAGGGGCAATAGCGGGGACCTAAGCCCTGAATCCTACCTGCAAACATAGGCGATTTTTCGAAGCCTGTCTTCAAGACTTCATGCACCTCTTCGCTTGTGTAGGTAATGAAACAACTTCTTTGTTCGGTCAGCGGCTTGGTTTCGTCGGAAAAAGAAAATTTAGACGGATTTTCGTCGCCTTGCTGCTCTTCCATCAGGTCGTAATTCAGCGAGCGTCCATCTACACGTGGCGGAGTGCCTGTTTTCATGCGCCCTGCTTGGAAACCCAAACTTTCGAGCTGTGCCGTCAGTGCTGTGGCGGCTTTTTCGCCTGCTCTGCCGCCGCCGAAATTTTTTTCGCCGATATGAATAAGTCCGTTTAAAAAAGTGCCGTTGGTCAGGATTACGGTTTGGGCTTCGAAGGTGATGCCTAATTGTGTCTTGATGCCGACGGCTTTCCCTTCTTTGACTACAATTTCGGAAACCATTTCCTGCCACATATCAACATTTGGGTTTGCCTCCAATGCCAATCGCCAAGCCTCTGCAAAACGCATACGGTCGCTTTGGCAGCGCGGACTCCACATGGCTGCGCCCTTCGAGCGATTGAGCATGCGAAATTGAATCATGGTCTTATCGGAAATAATGCCCGACATGCCACCCAGCGCGTCAATTTCGCGTACAATCTGACCTTTGGCGACTCCGCCCATAGCAGGGTTGCAGCTCATTTGTGCAATCGTCTGCATGTTCATAGTCGCGAGTAGCACTTTCGAACCCATAGTCGCAGCTACATGCGCCGCTTCGCAGCCTGCATGCCCTGCGCCCACTACAATAACGTCATATCTTGGATACATCTTTTTCGGAGGCTTGAGGGTTTGTCTGTTTCGCTTTCTTTTCCTTTGAAGGTAGGAAATGCGAAAGGGGTTTTGAGATACGGCTTCCAATACCGTTTTGAATGACAAAGATACGCAGTTTTTTCGCATTTTTCCACAACCTTATCGAGAAAGCCCAAGACGCAAAAGGCACTTTTTACTAATTTCTGACAAAGTTGGGTAGGCAAAGATACAAGTTAGCACAATTTTAGTAATTTTGAAAAATCGTAAAGCAAGTCTGTGAGCCTTTTGGTGCTGCCAATTAGACCCAAATATGCAGACCCAAGCAGGCAGACTTGTCATTTTCCTATCTTTTCACCTCCTACTCCTTTCTCTTTGTATGCAAAAAAACACGTTCCAACCTTCTTTTTTCGCAAGCCTTTTGTTTATTTTTAGCTTGCTTCTTAGCTTTACTGCTTGTAATAAAAGTGGCAAAGACAAAGCCAGTCAAGACTCTGCCCTTGTGGTGCAGATGCGCAAAACGCCTTGTTTTGGGCAGTGTCCTACCTACGAAATCAAGGTTTTTGAAAACGGCTATGTTTGGCTAAAAGGCGAAAAACACATCGAGCAGATAGGCACTTTTGAAGCTAAAATCGGAAAAAAAGAATTAGCCGTTCTCAAAGATAAGTTTGAAGCCAATAAGTTTTGGGATTTGGACGAAGCCTATGAAAAAACCATGACCGATTTGCCTACTACTTATCTTCGCTACACCAGCGGCAGCAAAAGTAAGGAAGTGCGCAGAACGGGCGACGCGCCTGAAAATCTGACCAACCTCGAAGACGTAGTGGCGGACTTGCTCAAAAGTCTGAAATGGACAAAAATAGAAGACGCAAGCCAAGAGAGCGAAAAATAAGGTTGAGTCGTTTGTAGGAAATTAAGGACACAGGCAGGCAGTCAGGCAGTGATGTTAAATCCTAAAAGTTAGATTCAAATGTAGGGACAAGGCATTGCCTTGTCCGCAGTGAGATGGAAATACAATAGGGTTTTCAGACCCAAAAATAGGGTTCAGCCCGAATTTTATTTCGCTTCCAATTTGACAAAACTTTGACAAAACAAGATTTTTCACAGAACTTAACCTGACTGCACAGGCAGGAGCGAGGAATTAGCTTTCCTACCGTTTTAGCCCTGTTTGTGTCCAGCAGACGGCAGGGGCTACAAAAAGTATAAAAAGCATAAAAAATCAAATTTTTATTCGCAAATCTTTAATTCTATCACGTCAAAAAAACAAAATGGCGAAGAAAATCATTTATACCAAAGATGCCCCTGCGCCTATTGGGGCTTACAATCAGGCGGTTTTGGTAGCGGGAACGCTCTATGTATCAGGTCAGATAGCGATAGATTCCCAGACGGGGAATTTTATCCAAGATAGCATCGAAGCCGAAACCGAACAGGTCATGAAAAATTTAGCAGCGGTCTTGAAGGCTGCCGACATGGGCTTTGAGCAGGTAGTAAAGTGCAGTATTTTTATCAAAAATATGGACAACTTTGCACGCATCAATGAAGTCTATGGACGCTATTTCAATCAAAATGCTCCTGCACGCGAAACCGTAGAAGTGAGCCGATTGCCCAAAGATGCCCAAGTGGAAATTTCTTGTATCGCAACGGCAAACTAAATGACTCGTTTGTAGGCAGTTCAAAAAAGTTTTACGCCCGAAAAGATTTTCTGCACACGCATTGAACACGCACATTGAAATTGCTTTCTAAAAAACAGACTCAAATGCAGGGCAAAGCATGCCTTTTCCTATGCCCCAAACCCTAAGGGTCTTCAAGACCCTTAGGGTTCAAGTCCAAGTTTTATTTCGTTCCAACTTTGACAAAGTTTTGACAAAAGAAAAGGTTTTTTGCAGAACTTAACATTACTACCCCATTCTACCTCAATGCTTATGCCTTCCCTATAAGTCCTTTTTTGGCACAGAGTTGCCGTCCTTTGTTTTGGTTTTTCAGAAATATTCTCGATATTGGTTATCATTTCTCCGCTATCCTTCTGACTTGCATGACGACATGTTACAAAAATTGAATCACTTTTTACGACAAAGTTTGAGTTTTAAAAAGAGCCAGCTCCCTGCTAAAAAGCGTACTAAGAGCTATCGGGTGTTGGTTTCCTCTCTTACGGTTGCCGAAATTCAGTTGCGCCTTCTGCATTATACCAAACCGACGGACGAAAAGCGTCGTGCTGATGATGCCGAGCGGTATCTTTTTTTGGGCAATATTCATTTTTCGTATTTCGAGCTTATCCGTACAGTGTGGCAGCCCCATAGCTTTTTGGTCATTGCCCAGGGGCATGTGGAAAGCACCTCTACGGGTACTCTGATTTGGCTGCGCTATCGCGTCTTTAAAAGTACGTTTTGGGTTGTTGGCTTGGGGCTGCTTTTGGGTATCGTCATGGGGCTTTGGTTTTTATGGGAAAATATTTGGTGGAACGCTTTTATTTCTTTTCTCCTTGCCTTTTTGCATCTCTTTTTTTCGATAGAAAACATCAGAAGGCAGCGCAAACTTATCTATGAGCGTATTGTAGAAGTTTTGCAAACATAGGAAATGCGACATCTGATTTTTTGTTTTTTTTGAAAGAAAGTAAAAAATGTTTAAGTTTGCCTAATTGCTTCCTCCTTTCACCCCAGTTGGGTTAAGTTCTAAAAAGTCATTGCCCTTTGCAAAACTTAGCCTGCCTGCTTTTCACCCTTTGCCTGCTCGCCCATGAAAGAGCATTACCACAAAGACCTAAGCCATCAGCCGCATGGCATCTCCAAATCGCCACCCTCTTGCTCGCATCACCCCGCCTTTCAGAGCTATCCCAACTTTGAAGACACGCCGCCGCCTTCGCGTTTGGAAAGTTTGAAGCCCATTCTTTGGCTGCTGTTGCGAATTTTATTTGTTTTTGGGTTGCTTTTGCTGCTGCTAAGTTCGGCTTTTGCACAAAATAGAAAACAAAATGCCGAAGAAGCCGACTTCGATTTGCTCATTCAAGAGCTTTTTCCTGTGCCAGAAGAAGATGTAGATTATTCCGATTTATACGAATCCATTTTTCAATTCTACCAACAACCCTTAGACCTCAATCGCGCTACTGCCGCCGACCTCAAAAGTCTTTTTATCCTTTCGCCTACCCAAATCCAAAATTTTTTAGCATATAGAGAAGAATTTGGCAAACTGTTATCTGTTTTCGAATTACAAGCCATTCCTACTTTTGATAAAAATACGATACAAAAATTGCTTTATTTTGCTACAATAAACGAAAGTAGCCTACAAGAAGACACGCGCAGCCTTTTGAAGCGCATCATAGACGAAGAAAATAGAACCTTGCTTATCCGCACTGCACGTAGCTTTCCCAATGCGCGTGGGTATTTGATTGGTGAAAACGACACCAGCAGTACGGGCAGACCGCGCTCGCGCTATTTGGGCGACCCTTACGCGCTTTATGTCAGGGCAAGAATTGCGCATCTCAACGATTTTAGCATTGGGATTACGGCAGAAAAAGATGCAGGCGAACAGTTTGTTTTTGATAGAAATACAAGGCGCACAGGCATGGATTTTTACTCGCTACACGCCATTTTTTACGACAAGGGCAAGTTCAAACGCCTCGCCTTTGGCGACTACCAAATTCAAGCAGGGCAGGGCTTGGTCTTGGCAGGCGGCTTTGCCGTTGGAAAAGGCTCGGAAACCATCAATACCATCAGGCGTGGCACAACGGGCATCAGACCCTATACTTCGGTTTTGGAAACTAATTTTTTTAGAGGCGCAGCCGCCACTTATCAGCTTTCGCCACGCCTCGAACTAACAGGTTTCGTTTCTCGCACACGCGAATCGGGCAATTTGAACGAAGTATTGGATAGTTTGGGCAACGATACCAGCGAGGGGGACGCTTTTTTGAGTTCCGTCTTGGCGACAGGCTACCACAGAACGGCTACCGAAATTGCAAATCGGCGCATTTTTCAGAAAACAGAAGGCGGCGGCATGGTCAATTACACCAGCAAAAGTCGACAGTTTGAAGTAGGGGCAGCCATGCTGCATACGTATTTTGAAGTGCCTGTACGCCGAAATCCTACCAAATACAACCAATACGAATTTAATGGGCAGTACAATTACAACCTAAGTATTTTTTCAAACTATAATTGGCGAAATTTTAGCTTCTTTGGGGAAGCCGCTCGCTCGAAAAGTGGAGGCATTGGGGCAGTAGCAGGCGTAATTGGCAGCCTTGCCAAAACGGTAGAGGTAGCTTTGCACCTACGCCACTACGACAAAAATTTTCATACCTTTTATGGGGCAGGCTTGGGCGAAGGCACACGCAATATCAACGAACAAGGCATTTATTGGGGGCTGAAATACACACCGACGCGCCGTTGGGTCATTACGGCGTATCACGACCGCTTTCGCTTCCCTTGGCTACGGTTTTTGGTAGATGCGCCTTCGGAAGGCTATGAAACTTTGTTGCGCATTTCTTATCGCCCTACGCGAAATATCCAACTCTACTTTCAATATAGGCAGGAATCGCGTGCGCGGAATTTTACCCAAAACGACCCCAATTTGAGTTTGGTACTGCCCTATTTGCGCCAAAACTACCAAATCAGTTTCAACTACAAAGCCGAAAAAATCTTATCCTTAGCCTCGCGCCTTCAATTTAGCGATTTTTCGCACCAAGCACCCACTACGCGCGGTTTTGCCATTACCCAAGATGTCAATTTCGACTTAGGGCGTTTCCGACTTTCAACCCGATTTGCTCTCTTTGATACCGACGATTACGAAAATAGACAATACATTTATGAAAAAGATGTACTCTACTATTTTTACATTCCACCTTATTACGGGCAGGGCTTCCGCACTTACTACGTTTTTCAGTTTAAAGCCCATAAAAGGTTAGATTTTTGGTTTAAATATGCCTACAATAATTTTCGCAACCAGACCGAAATTAGTTCGGGTTTGGCACAAATTGAAGGCAATCAGAAACATGAACTTCGCATGCAGGTGCGATATAAATTTTGAAACCTGCAAATTGTATCCTAAAAAAAGGAAAAAAAGAGGGCGCAGTTTTGCCGACAAAAGGCTCTCCCTTTTTTTGTGTGAAAGTATTAGACAAAATAAAAGCGTATCTTTGTTGCAGGGCGTTGTTGCGATAGATAGGACATACCCCTTATTTTGTCTGATGGTCTAAGTCTAAAATTTATGAAAATCCTTCTTTCTGCATTTCTCTTTTTTTTGACATTCCCTGCCCTTTTTGCACAAGAAAGAAACTTGGAGCAGGCAGAAAATAAAAACGCGGCAGACCCTTTTTCCGATTCGGTACGTAGAATTTTATACGGCGATTTGCCACACTATCAGGTCATTGATTACGGTGCAAATGATATTTTATTTAGCCAATATTTAGAACCTTTTTTCAAAGCCTTACAAGATTTGCAAAACAAAAAGCGCAGGCAGGTTCATATCCTACACATAGGCGATTCGCACCTGCAAGCGGATTTCTTTACGGGCGAAGTTCGCAGGCGATTGCAGGCAGATGCACGTTTTGGAGAGGCAGGGCGCGGTTTTGTCTTTCCCTACAATGTTGCCAAGACAAACAATCCGCTCGACTACAAGGTGTCTTATACAGGAGTGTGGGAAGGTTTTCGCAGTGCTTTGCCGCGCCAGCAGAGCCGTTGGGGGCTTGCAGGGGTTACGGCACAGACCTATCAGAGCAGTGCCACTTTTGCCATCAAATTACAAACTTTCAAAGGCAAAAGTCCGATTGGGTTTAATAAAATTCGCATCTACTATCCCCTTCAAGATAGCACCCAATTCGAGCCTACCTTGCACCTTGCCAGCAGCGAAATTCTTTCGCGCAAAGTAAGCAATGAGGGCTATATGGAATACACCTTGCGTCAGGTGCAGACCGAATTAAATTTGGGCTTAGTCAAGACCGAAGCAGGGCAGAAACGCTTTCTTTTGCAGGGCGTTTGGTTGGAAAATACCGAGCAGGCGGGCATTTTATACAGTGCCGTAGGGGTCAATGGGGCAGATTCGAAGACCTACCTACGTTGCGAGGATTTTGAGCCGCATTTGCGAAGCCTTGCGCCCGATTTAGTGGTTATCTCTTTGGGTACAAATGATGCCTATGCGACTAATTTTAATGAAAGCCTCTATCAGGCAAATTTGGAATTTCTGATAGCCCAAATCCGTAAAAATTTCCCACAACTTCCCATTTTGCTTACTTCACCCAACGACACGTATCGCTACCAAAAATATATCAACTATCACACTGAAAAGGCACAGGAAAAGTTGTATGGCATTGCACAAAACAAACAAGTGGCTTTTTGGGATTTCTTCAAAATCATGGGCGGACTCAAATCTATCGCCTATTGGCAGAAGGCGGAATTGGCACAACGCGACCGCGTTCATCTAAGCCAAGCAGGATACGAACTACAAGGGCAACTCTTTTTTGAAGCCCTTGATGAAGCCTATAAAAAGTGGCAGAAAAAGAGAAAATAGGCAGCAGGCAAAACAGAACGTCCTAACAACGCTCTTGTATGAGCTGACGGTAACGACGCAAATTGCGCCTTAGGTGCAGCCAAAAAGCCAAAAATAGATACACAAAGATAGGTGAGCCAAAGGTGATAAAAGAAACGTAAATAAAAGAAAGGCGAATACTATTAGACGAAATGTGTAGCCTTTCGCCCAAACGCGAGCAGACTCCAAAAGCGTTTTTCTCGAAAAAGTATTGGATTTTTTGTACCACAGTGTTCATAAGAAAGGCAGATAAAATTGTAAAGATATTAGATAAGGCAATCAAAATAAAAAGCTACCGCGAGGAAATAAAAGAATGTTGGGAAAGGTAAGATTAGGTTAGGTTCATAACACGAAAATCTTATTTTTGTTGTGAAAGTACGGACTTTTTCCGAAAAAAGCAAATAAAAAATGGTTTTTCGCTTCTTTATGGGGGCAAAACTTGCTAAGAGGGCGCAAAAGGCAGTCTGTCGTTATCACTTTTAAGACTTATTTCACTGCCTTGCTTTTGTGTTTCGGCTGAAAAAGGTTAAATTTGCGGTCTCAAAATTTGATTTGTCAGTTGCTACGGCTTCGCTTTCCTTATCTTTCCTACCTTTCTCTATGTTAAATCGTCGTATCCTGCGTTTTAAGGTGCTACAAAGCGTCTATGCTTGTGTTCAAGCCCAACGTTCTACCGAGTCATTGGCTCTCGACTTGATTGCACAGCAATTCGAACCCGACCTCAATGCAATGGTGCAGCCCGACCCGAAGGCGGTAGAAACTGCCAAAAATGCCTGCCTCGCCTATTTCGAAACGCACAAACACGAAAGTTATTTAGAAGACCTTTGGGGTAGTGAAAGCAGCCAAGAGCCACTTTCTACCGAGCAAAAAGACATCGTCAGGAAAGCCTTTGTTTTCTTTAAAAAGGGTTTGCGACAGGATATAGAACGCAGCCAAGCCGCTATGTTAGACGACGTTTATTCGGTGCAGCGCATCTATGTTTCGCTTCTCCATCTGCTCATTCTTTTTGCCAATCGCGCCTATGGGAGCTACCAAGAGCGCAAAAAAAGGCAGTTTAGCGACGAAATTGTCTATGAAACCGAACTCAAACTCTGGCAAAATCCGATAATCGAGCTATTGCGCAAGCATACGCCCTTAGAAGAACTCATCAATTCGCAGAGCCTTTATTGGGACGAGGAGATGATAAAAATTTGGTTTAAAAAATTGCGCCTTTCCGATTTTTACCAAGCCTACCTACAAGAAAAAGAAACCACACAGGAGCAAGACCGCGAACTGCTGCAAACTATCTTGCGCGACTTTATCTTTAAAGAGGAGGAAATTGTAGAACTTTTGGAAAAAGAGTGCTTAGATTGGGCTACCGATTACAGCGTCATCAAAAATATGCTCACCAAGACGCTTCGCACCGCTGCCGAACACTTGCAAGACCCCTTAGCGGTGGAGTTTCGCCTGCGCGAGTTGTCTGTGGATTGGGAAAATGACCGTGAGTTTTTCCTCGAACTTTTCGCAAAGGCGATTGAACAGGAAGAATACCATGAGAGCCTCATTGCGGAAAATTTGCAAGGGTGGGATATTTCGCGTATCGCCCTTATTGATAAACTTATCGTCAAGATTGCCCTAACCGAAATTCTGACCTTCCCCAGTATTCCTCTCAAAGTGAGCATCAATGAGTATGTAGAATTGGCAAAAAGTTATGGCTCTGATAAGAGTAAGGATTTTGTCAATGGCATCTTAGATAAAATTGCTATCCAACTCAAAGCAGAGGGTAAGATTAAGAAAAGCGGACGCGGTTTGCTCGATAGCAAATAGGTTGTTGCTTCAAAGTCTTCTTTCCCCTGTTCATCAAAATCTTTCGAATCCATATCTGTATGAAAAAAAGCACGTTGGCAATTTTTACCGCCCTTATCGGAGGAGCTGCAATCGGCTCATTTTTGGGCGTGTTGTATGCACCTGATAAAGGCATCAATACCCGCGAAAGACTCAATTTCAGACTCTACAAAACGCGCGACCGCCTACGCGCCTTGCTCGACGAATTGGTTGATAACAAAGAAATTCCCACTACTTCGGCACAAGAGGAAGGGCAGCGCGTCATTTCAGACGTGCGCGAAAAGGCAGAAAACTTGCTCACTGATGTAGAAAAACTCATCGAGCAAATCCGACAAAAGTAACAGAAAAAAGTACAAAAAGTACAAAAAGTACAAAAACAGTAAGTAGTGTGCAAATCGCTAAAAAAGTAGCTAAGGCTGCTTGTTTTTATTTGTTTTCATTTGTCTTCTTTCCAAATCTAAACCTTATACCTGAGATATGAAAAAAATCCGCTTATTTGCGCTACTCCTTGCAAGCCTCGTGGTAGTGGCTTGTAACAAAAATGCTGAAAAGGCAGAAGCCGATGCTTCGCAGGCAAATACCGCCCTTAGTGCCGAAATGAAAGAAAGCCAACAAGGTGCTGACCATGCAGGACACGACCATGAAGGGCATGACCACGCTACCAACGCCCAAGTCAGCGGCGAAACGGCAGCTATGGCAAAGATACAATTTGACAATCCCGTCTATAATTTTGGTACTGTTTCGGAAGGCACAGAAGTAGAACACACCTTCGAATTTACAAACACAGGCGACTCGCCCCTTATCATTTCAGACGTAAAGCCTTCTTGCGGCTGTACTACGCCTGATTATACCAAAGAACCCATTGCACCTAACCAAAAAGGCAAGATTGTCTTGAAATTTGACTCAAAAGGCAAAGCAGGCAACAACGACAAAGCCACAACCGTCTTTGCAAACGTGCCAGAGGGTACAGTGCAGATTCGCATGGTCGGTATGGTAGAAAAAATGCCCGACGCGCCTTTCCGCAAATAAACGCCCCCAAGTCGTATAAGCCCTAAGGGTTTTGAAAGCCCCTTAGGGTTTTAGATTTCGCTCAAAGTCTTTCTTTCCCCTATTATTTCCCACTATGTACGCATCTTTTGCTTCTCTTTTTTCTCTACCCCTGAAAGTTACCTTTTTGCAGGTTAGCACCGAAACAGGTTTCGAAGCCTACTCCCAAATTCTCTTTTTGGTCGCAATGGTCGGCGCGTTTTATTTCTTTATGATTCGCCCCCGGCAGAAACGCCAGAAGGAACACCGCAATTTTATCGCTTCCCTCAAAGAGGGCGAGTCAGTAGTTACCGTAGGCGGGATTCATGGCAAAATCCTAAGTGTGAGCGAAACCGCTTTAGTTTTAGAAATCGACAAGGGCGTGAAAATCAAGGTAGATAAGACCTACATTTCGCACAATCCAGACAATCCTGCGAAAAAGCCTGTCGCCTAAGCCAATTCAAGTAACAAGTCTTTCAAAAGCCCTCACAAGGGCTTTTTTTGTACCTAAAATGCGGCAGTTTTCAAAACCTATCGCAATTTTTCGCCTCTTTGGGCTACGATTTGGCACTTCGCTTTCTGTTTGTTATTTGGATTTTGCTTAGATTTGTATTAGCTTTCGAGCCTATCTTCGCCTTGTGCAGGATAAGCCAGTTTTTTTGTAAGATTCCCTTTCCCTACAATTTCAATCTCTTC
Organism: Hugenholtzia roseola DSM 9546; assembly: GCF_000422585.1. Lineage (NCBI taxonomy): Bacteria > Pseudomonadati > Bacteroidota > Cytophagia > Cytophagales > Bernardetiaceae > Hugenholtzia > Hugenholtzia roseola. Next base: position 54,553 of record NZ_AUGI01000025.1, on the reverse strand, counting down.
CAAGACAGTGAAACATTTTCTCCTTTCTCTTTCATTTTTTCAGCGGCTTTTGCTACAAAAGCAATTCGCTTCGGGTTTGCTGCTCGTTTTGCTTTGGGTAGGATTTGCAAAAGCTCCCCTTTTGGCGCAAGATGGCGAAAAAATGCAGGCTCAATTTTTCCAAAAGATAGAAACCTTCGAACGCTATTACGAAGATGGCGACTATCAAAAAGCCCTCAATAAAGCCCAAAAACAGCTCAATCGCTACAAAAAACAAGACAAAGGCTATTTTGTTACACAACTGCTGCCCTATCTGATGCGCTATCAAATTGCGGCAAGCGATTATGCAGGTTTTGAAAAAAATATAGAAGCCTACCTTCGCTACAAAAATCTCAAAAAAGATAGCCCCCTCAATTACGCCGCAGGGCTTTTGGAAGTAGCCCAACTTTATACCTATTACGGAAATCCGCAGCGCAGCAATGCCTATCTAAACGACATCAAAGCACGCCTCGATACGCTAAAAACGAAGCCTTCGGAGCAGGAAAAACTTTTCTTTGACGAAAAAATCAAAGCCATAAGCCTGCAAAATCTATTTTTAGAGGGCAACTTCATCGATTTTAGAACCAAAAGTCCCGAAGTAGTCGCGATACTGGAAAAAGAACTAACAGGGGGCAAGACCTTTTTTAGCGACATCAACCACCAGCAGCTCGAAACGCGCCCTTTGAGTCCTTTGGAGCAGCAACAACTACATACGCAAATTGCCCAACTTTACACCCAAAATGGAAAGGCTGCCCTTTTATATGGCGACCTTGTTTCGGCTCTTGCTTTTTATCAGCAAGCCGATTCCTACATCAAAGAGCGGCTCAATACGCGCGGAGTGGCTTATATCCGCAATCAGACCCTTGAAGCGGAGTATGCCATAGCCAAAGGGGAGGAGCGTGAGCAAATTAGAACCCTATTAGAAAAAAATCTCTACCGCGCCGAGCGTGCTATCGGGACAGTGCATCAGGATTATTTGCACCTGCACCAACTTTTGATACAATACTACAACAAAAGTGGCTTTGTGATGCAATACCTACAAGGCGAGGAAGGCAGTGCAGACAAGAAGCGAAAAAAAGGACTGGCACTTTTCCTACAAGAGCGGAAATATAGCCGAAGAAGTGATAGACAAAGTTGGGAACTAGGCAAAAACATGGAAAAATATTACACCAAAAGCCGCTTGCCTTATCTCTACAAAATCAAAATCGAAGCCCAAGCCGATTTTTTTAGTCGCCGTTACGAAAAGGCACAGGAAGCCCTCGAAACTGCCCTTGCTGATACCAACCGTCTGCCGCTTATTCACCCCGAAAGAGCCGTTTTGTTATCTCTTTTGTATGATATTCTGTTGGCAGAAGATAAATTCGAAGAGGCGCAAAAGGTGTTACAAGATTTTTTAGCCGTACAGAAAAATGTAGTAGGAGAAGATGCCAATTATTATGCCTTTGGTCAGATGCGTTTGGCAAAACACTACGGGCGTTTTAGCGGCAATTTCGAAGCCTCCGAAGTGCTTTTTAGAGAAAATTACAACAAGCTATCGGAAGAATATCTGCCCCAAAGCACACAATTTTTAGACGCTCAAAACGATTATTTGGAATATTTGGAGTTGAAAGAAAATTTCGAGCAGGCAAATGTGTTGGCAAAACGGGTACTTTCGGCAGTAGAAACAAACTATGGCGCAAATCACCTGCGCTATGCAAGCCAATTAGAAAAGACGGCACGCCTAAATATGGCGCAAAGCCGTTACAAAGAGGTAGATGCCCAAATTCAGAAGATGCTCTACATCTTCGAGCAACAGTACAACAATTCCCTTAGCTTCGAGCATGGGCAGATTTTGGAAACGGCAGCACGTTATTATCTGCTCATGGGGCTTTACGACCAAGCCGCCGACCTTTTGAAGCAAGCCGAAAGACGCTACCGTCGTGCCGCGCGTTCCACCTCTGAAACGGGCAATCAGGAGGATTTGGCTGCCCTTTATATCCAGACCGACAACTATGACGCTGCCGCGCAGATTTTAGAAAAGACCTTGCAACAGAAAGAAGCCCTTTATGGCAAAGAAAGCCGCTTTTTGCTCAATACCTACAACCGCACTGCCGAATTAAGGCTTCTTAATGGCGAACACATAGAGGCGGAGAGTTTTATCGAGCAAGCCGAAAAGATAGCCAAGCGCGAATTTGGGGCAAAGAGTTTGCGCCTGACCGAAACGCTACTTATCAAAGCCCGTTTGAAGGCGGCTTTGGGCGATTATGCGGCTGCCGAGGAGATTGCCTTAGAGGTCTTGACCATCAAAAAAGAAGCCCTCAAAGAAGAAGACCATCTCGATTTGGCAAGCGTCTATACCCAATTAGCCATCTTTCAATACAACAACCCCGAAAGCGAACTTTCCGACCAAGCCAAGAGCAAGCAAATAGATGAATATTTGGCAAAAGCCGAAAAGATTATCGATAAGAATGTAGGCAAACAGAATCCTATCTACGTGCAGGCACTGCGTACTCGCGCCCTGCTTAATTTGGAAAAAGGAAACTATGAGCAAGTAATTAGCGATTTGCAGCAAGCCAATCAGACCCTTGATGTCTTGGCGATTCGCTCCCTGACTATGCGAAGTGAAATAGACCTGCTTTTGGCTGACGCTTACACCCAAACGCTTAAAATCAAAGATGCCGAAGCCATCTACAAAAAAACGCTCAAAACCTACGAAAAGAATTTTGGCAAAGACCACCCTACCTACCTGCGCACGTTGGGCAGTTTGGCACAGATGTATTTTATTGCCAAAGACTACGGAAAGGCACGAGAGTATAGCGAAGAAGCGACCCAAACGGCAAGCGATTATATCAATAAATCTTTTGCGTATCTAAATGACCGCGAAAAACTCAACTATTGGGGGCAAATTCGCCAAATCTTCGACTTTTACACTGTTTTGGCTTTGCAAAACCAGAACCCCGACATGTTGGGCAAACTCTACAACAACTTACTTTTTAGCAAGTCTGTTCTTTTGAGTGCCTCCATCAAGACCAAAAAAGCAATAGAAAGCAGCAGCGATACGACGCTTTTGGCTACCTATCAGCTCCTCCTAACCAAAAAGAAAGAGCTAAACCAATACATAGGGCTTAGTGAGGAAGAGCTAAAAGAGGCAAATATAGACCTTAAAAAGTTGGAAAAGGAAATTGCCGAATTAGACAAAAATATTAGCCGAAGTGTAGGCACTACGCTTAGTCAGACCGACACTTGGGATAAAATCAAGGCGCAATTAAAGGAGAAGGAATATGCCCTCGAAATGGTGCGGTATCAGCACTTTGAAAAGGATTTTACCGATTCGGTCTTGTATGCGGTTTTGGTCATTGAAAAAGGTAGCAAAAGCCCCAAAGCCATTATTTTGCCCAATGGCAATCAATTAGAAGACGAATATATGAATTTTTATAGAAACTCTATCATTTATCAGATAGAAGATTTCAAATCGTATGAGCGTTATTGGAAAAAAGTAGATGAGCAGATTCCCAATGAGGCTACTGTTTATTTTTCGGGTGATGGCATTTATAGCCAAGTCAATCTTGAAACCTTATTGCTGGACGAAGAAAACTATCTTTTAGAAAAACGCGACCTTGCTTTGCTCACCAGCACCGCCGATTTGCTCACGCCCAAAGGCGAGGATAGGCTTGATGCTGAAATTGTCTTGATAGGAAGCCCTGCCTTCTACGACCAAAATAGCAAAACACCGCGTATCGTTTCCCCTTTGCAGGGTACGAAGGAAGAAGTTAAGGCGATTGAAACCCAACTCACTGCCAGCAACAACGCCAATGTCGTTTTGAAATTAGAGGAAAATGCGACGGAAAATTTTGTGAAAAGCATCAAAAACCCTGCGACATTGCACTTTGCCACTCATGGTTACTTTGTACCCAATAGTTCGGTAGCGCGTCGCGATTTGGGCAATTTCAATAGCTTTAATAATCCGCTCTTGCGTTCGGGTCTGCTTTTGGCAAGGGCAGGCGAATTGATGGCAGACAACAACTTTTTGGCGTACAATCGCTACGACGGTATCTTGACCGCCTTAGAAGTGCGCGATGCCTTAGATTTGAGAAACACGAATTTGGTCATTTTGAGTGCCTGCGAAACAGGGCGCGGCGACGTAAAGGCAGGCGATGGGGTCTATGGTCTGCAAAGGGCTTTTCAAATTGCAGGGGCTAAGTCCTTGATTATGAGCCTTTTTAAAGTAGATGACAATGCTACGCGCGACCTTATGACGCTTTTTTACAAAAACTACCAACAAATTAAAGACAAACGAAAAGCCTTTCGACAAGCTAAAATCGAACTCATGAAAGACTACGCCGAACCCATCTATTGGGGTGCATTTGTCTTGATTGGGCGATAAAAAAATGCTATGCTCTCTTTCTTACTTCTGCTTCCGCTTTCTACTGCCCTGATTATCAGTGTTTTGCCAAAGAGTCAGGAAAAAATCATCAAAAGTCTAAGTCTGCTTTCTGCAAGTCTTTCGCTGGGTTTGGCGTTGTGGTTTTGGTTCGATTTCGAGCCTACCCACAAAGGTTTGCAAGCGGTAGTGCGCTACGACTGGTTTGAGTGGCAACTTGGCAAAACTACCCTCAAAGCCTATTATTTTTTAGGTCTTGATGGTCTGAATCTTGCCTTAGTGCTGCTTTCTACTTTTCTACTATGGCTTGGGGTAGGCGTTTCTTGGCAGCTTAAAAACAAAGTCAGGAGCTATTTCGCGCTCTATTTTCTCTTATCTACAAGCATCTTGGGCTGTTTTTTAGCCTTAGATTTTTTGCTTTTTTTCCTCTTTTTCGAGTTTATGCTCCTGCCCATGTACTTTCTGATAAGCCTTTGGGGAGGTAAAAAGCGCGAAGCGGCAGCACTCAAATTTTTTATCTACACGCTGGTAGGCTCTGTTTTTATTCTGATGGGCGGCTTGGTTTTGGTCTTTTCGGCAGGCGATACGGCTACTTTTGATATGATGGTACTCAAAAGCCACTTTTCCACAACGGGTGAAAACTTCAAGTGGGCAGCTTGGGTCTTTTGGGCATTTTTGATAGGCTTTGCTATCAAACTCCCTGCTGTGCCGCTTCATACGTGGTTGCCTTTGGCACACGTGGAAGCCTCAACGCCTATTTCTATGCTTTTGGCGGGCGTTTTATTAAAGATGGGCGGTTATGGCTTGTTGCGCCTCTGTTATGGCATCTTACCACAGACGACGGCAAATTACGCTTGGCAGGTGGGTGTTTTGGGTCTGATAAGTCTGCTTTACGGTGCTTGGGTAGCTTTGGGTCAGAAAAATCTGAAAAAACTTATCGCTTATTCTTCGGTTTCGCACATGGGCTTTGTCCTGCTGGGGGTAGCGGCAAGCAACCCCGAAGGCATCAGTGGCGCACTTTTTCACATGATTGCCCATGGCTTGATTGCGCCCTTGCTCTTTTTGATGGCAGGCACGCTTTATGAACGCACACAAGATTTGAGCATAGAGGCTTATAGTGGCTTGGCGCAAAAAATGCCCAATTTTTCGCGTTTTCTGGGAATTGCCTTTTTTGCGGCTCTGGGCATGCCCATGTTGGCAGGCTTTATAGGCGAGGTAACGGTTATTTTTGCCGTCTTTGCTTCTGCCAAATTAGAGGTAGGCTTTGGAATTGGCGCAACTTTGAGCTTGGTATTAAGTGCGGGCTACTTCCTTTGGACGCTGCGCCGCCTAACAATGGGCGATTTTTGGTATCAAGGCGCACAGCCTTTGGAAACTACTCAATTTGAAGATTTAACAAAAATAGAAATTGCATTAGCTCTTTTGCTTATCCTACCTATCTTCTTTTTGGGAATTTATCCTGCGCCACTGTTTGAAAGTTTTTATAATATTTTGAATATTGTAAAATGATTTTGAAAATTTTACAATAAAATTGATACTTCACAAAAACCGCTTAATATCTGCCTCTTTGTCTAATTCGGCTTTTCCTTCTATAAAATCTATCAAATTTTGGGCTAAATAAGGAGCTAAGGAAGTGCCTTTTGCGCCTAAGCCATTGAAAATGAAGCAGTTTTTCTGTTTTGGGTGTTCGCCCACAAAGGGTTTTCTATCGCGTGTGGCGGGTCTGATGCCTACTTTTTGCGCCCTCACTTCGAAATCAATGGGCATTGCGTCTGCCAATTTTTTAGTAATTTCCAAACGTGCCTTTTGCGTAGGTTCGAGGCTTAGGTCGTGATGGTCGTAATTCGAGCCTGCCCGAAAGAAGTTGGGCGAATCGGGCTGTGGAATGAGCCAAGTGCCATTGTTGAAGATAAAATCCATGTGCCAGTCGGATTTGCTTTGTAGGTCTAAAATCTCTCCTTTGGCAGGCGTGAAAGGCAGGAAAGACCAAAGTTGTTCCTCCTTTTCGAAAGCACCTCGCGCCAAAATCAACTTTTGAGCGACAAGACCTTGATAGGAAAAATAATCCTTTCCTTCTTTTTTGATGACTTCAAGCGCATCTATTTGAAAGTGAAGCTCTAAAAAGGCAAATTGCTGTTCTAAATAAAGGCGATACGCTTCTAATAGTTTTTCGGTATGAATAAAACCTGCCTGCTTAATCCAGAGTCCGCCGTAGGGCTGCGCTATTGGAAGTGAAGGCATTGTTTTTTCATCTGCCCATTCATACAAGGGCGTATTTTCTGCACGCGCCAAGACATCATTGGCAATCGTCTGATTGGCAAAAGGACGGTAGAGAGGCGTAGGATAAAAAAACTTTGTCTGTATTTTTTTTTCTAAACTTGTATAAAACTCATGCAATTTTGGAAAAAGAAGCTCTGCTTTCCAAGTCTTGACCATCTGCCGCCCCGTAATGGGATTGAAAAGCCCTGCTGCCACTGCCGTAGAACGCCCTGCCAAAGGCTGCTCCATGACCAAGACGCGATAGCCGCGCTGTAAAAGTGTTTCGGCTACTGCCAAGCCTGCAATGCCAAGTCCTACAACAAAAAAATCGTAAGTGGTTTCAAAGTTTTTCATTTTGTCTTTTTTATCTTCAAAAACAAAAGTTAGTTTAGTGCTTCATAAATGGCTTCATGTAGCCTGCTTCGCGTTGCCAACTTGTTGATGATTTTGTTTCGCGCATTGGGATAGCTACGATTGGAAAGAAAGACATAGATGAGTTCTTTTGTAGGGTCGACCCAAACACAAGTTCCCGTAAAGCCGCGATGTCCGAAGGTTTGGGGTGAAAGGTAGCGATTGGCAGAGGCTACGCGCTCGTGAATGGCAAGCTCGAAGCCCAAGGTGCGGCGCGAATAAGGCATGCCTTCTTTTTCGGTAAAAAAAGTAATCGTTTCGGGCTGAAAGTAACGCCTTCCCCCATAAAATCCTCCTTGTATAAACATTTGCATCAAAATAGCCAAATCGTTGGCAGCACTAAATACGCCTGCATGCCCTGCTACGCCGCCATTGAGAGCGGCGGCGTAGTCGTGAACTGTTCCTTGTACGGTTTGTTTTCTAAAAAGGGGGTCTTTTTCGGTAGGCACAATCTGCTCGCGCTCGAAGCGGAAAAGAGGCTCATAACCCAAAGTGGGCAGTGCCAAAGCGCGATATAAATTTCGGTCGAGGTATTGTTGTAAAGGCTCACCACTGACGCGCTCCACAATTTTTTGTAAGATGAAAAAGCTCAAATCGCTGTAACGGTAGGGGTAGCTGCCGTCGCGTCGCTGTTGTAGGCGGGGGGTGCGAATGACCCAATGCCAAAGGCTATCGGGAAGCTGACTTTTGCCGTATAAATCTTCGGTAATAGGTAGGCAGTAGGCTTCATCTTGACAATTTTGGTAGAATATCGCCCTTCGCTCGGCTTTGCCAAAGGTTTCATACCAACCGGGCATGCCTGCCACCAGACCCGCTTTGTGCAGCAAAAGTTTGCGGATAGTGATGTCGGCTTTGTTTGTACCTGCCAATTCGGGCAAATAAGCGGAGATAGGCAAATCTACATCAATAGCCTGATTTTCATAGAGTTGCATTAGGGCAGGTAGCGTAGCCGTAACCTTTGTAACGGAAGCCAAATCGTAGAGATGCTCATTTTCTACCTTTTGCGAAAGACTATCATAGGTAAATCTGCCATAGCTTTTTTGCAATACCACCGTTCCTGCCTTTGCCACTAAAAGCTGACAAGAGGGCATTGCCCCTGCTTGAATGGCTTGTGCTACAATTTTATCTATATTTTGATGCAATTTCTGACTATCAAAACCGACGGCTTCGGCAATATCGGTATAACGCAATTTCCCTAAGGCTGCCATTTTGATACCCAAGCCTTCGGGTAGATGCTTTCCTGCCGAAACGGGAAGTTGTGCCTTTGTAGAGATGGCATTGAAAAGCACCTGCGGCACTGCCTTTTGCATGGTTTCGTTGCCCAAATAGGCGGCTACTAAGCAGGGCAAATCTTCAAATTTTTCTAAGCTATAAGCATTTCCAAAGACGACCAAAATCACCTGTTTTTCATCACTTAGCTTGCGAATAAATTTTTCTGCCTGTGCCGTAATGCCAAAGCCTGCCGAAATTTTATGCTCATTCACGCCAAAAAGCCCAATGACGACTGTATTTTGCTTTTCTACTTTTTTCAAAAGTGCATTAAACTCGGCTTCGCTTTCCCCTTTTCCAATCGTAAAATGTTGGAAAGGTGCATAGTTGGAAAGCATTTTTTGGAAAGCATTTCCGCTTTTTTCGCCAATGGCAATAGAGGCAAATTGCAGCGAATCGTAGTTTTTGAAGGGTAGCAATTCACACTCGTTGCGCACAATCGTAACGGCTTTTTGGTGCAGGGTTTCGTTTAAAAGTTTGGCTTGTGGCGAATTGAGGTCTTTGTCAATACCCACCAACTCGAGGGGCTTGTATTGATGCAAGCCTACAAAATATTTGGCGTGCAAGATTTTTTTGACACGCTTTTCAAGTTCGGCTTCTGAAAATTTACCTTCTTTGAGAAAGCCTGCAATGCCCTGTATGGCTTTTGAAATGTTGGCAGGGTGCAAAAGAATATCATTTCCAGCTAAAAGAGCTTTTAAGTTTGCTTCATCTGCCGAAAAATGATTCGTAATTCCCTTCATATTCATAGCATCTGTAAAAGCCAAGCCCTGAAAACCAAGTGTGTCGCGCAAAAGGCTTGTAACGACAGGGTAGGAAAGTGTAGTGGGCAGGTTTGGCGTTTTGTCATACGCAGGAATTTGCAAGTGTGCCACCATGACGCTCATGACCGAATCGGCAAAAAGGCGTTTGAAGGGGTAGAGTTCTACTTCGCTGAGGCGTTTTTTGTCGTGCGAAAGTTGGGGTAGGGTATAATGCGAGTCGCTGTCGGTATCGCCATGTCCAGGGAAATGTTTGGCGCAAGCGATAACGCTTTGGTGCTGCATGCCTTTGGCGTAGGCAATGCCATTGGCGGCTACTTTTTCCTTGTTTTCACCAAAAGAGCGCGTTCCGATAACGGGATTTTTCGGGTTGCTATTGACATCTACCACAGGCGCGAAATTGACGTGTATGCCAATGCGCTTACACTGCCTTGCTACCTCTTTGCCCATTTCATAGACCAGATTAGGGTCGTTCATTGCGCCCAAAATCATTTGGCGTGGGTAGGAAATTGTGCTATCCAAGCGCATGCCCAAACCCCATTCGGCATCAATGGCGATAAGCAACGGCACAGGGGATTTCGCTTGATAGCGATTTGTAAGTTCGGCTTGCTTGTAGGGTGCGCCCTGAAAAAATATCAAGCCCCCGATTTGGTAGCTTTCTATAAGTCGCTCTATCTCCTTGTAGTGCGTTTCGTCTTTGTTTGAATAGGCTGCCAACATAAAAAGCTGCCCAATGCGCTGTTCGGTAGAAAGGTTCATATACACGCTATCTACCCAATTTTGGGCTAACTTTTTGGCTAAAAGTTGTTTTTTAAGTTCTGCTTCTTTTCTAATTTTTTCCAAAGAATCGAGTCTTTGTTGCCTAATTTTCGCCTGCTCCGCCTCTGTGAGTGGCACAATTTGCGTAGCATTTGAAAAGTGTCGCATTGCAAAAAAGCCTGCTGAAAGGCTCAATAAAAGCGCGAGGCTTGCCGAAAGTATTTTGGTATTTGCCACAAGTAAATAGGGGTATCAGGGCTAACGCCGCTGGTATTTTGTTTAATTTTTGGTATAAAGGGGAATAAAATCTAAAAATGTGAGGACATCGCTTAGATGATACAACTTGATGATAATTTACGCACGAAATTTAGCCTACCTAACAGACCTGTCTTAAACCCTTTGAGATGGTTTAGACCCTATCTTTCTTTGTACCCAAATGTAAGGAACTTTCTCAAAACCGCAGTCCTATCACCAAAATATCATCTACCTGTGGGCGTTCTGCCTTCCATTCTTGGAAACGCGCTTCTAAGATGCGGCTCTGGGCTTCGAAGTCCATCGTGTGAATTTCACTCAATAGATTGCGGAAACGCTTGCTCATAAACTTCATGCCGTCAGTGCCGCCAAATTGGTCTTGGTAGCCATCAGTAAAAATGTAGAAGGTCATGCCTTTTTCTAACGCAATCTGGTGAGGGGTAAATTTTCGCTCCGCCTCCAACTGCACGCCGCCGATAGGGAACTTATCGCCCTTTACAAAGTGCATCTCACCATTTTTGAAATAAATTAGTGGGCTTTTTGCACCTGCAAAAGTAAGAACGCTTTTATCTTTTTCTATCAAACACAAGGATAAGTCCATGCCATCGCGACTTTGATTTTCGCCCTGTCGTAAGGCGCGACGCACACCTAAGTGCAGTTCTTCTAAAATGCGGTCGGGCTGTATTTCTTCACGCGCATTGACGATTTCGTGCAGCAAATCATTGCCTATCAAGGACATAAAGGCACCGGGTACGCCATGCCCTGTGCAATCTACTGCCGTTAGGATATATTGCCTTTTGCCTTCTTTTTCTTTTTGGCTAAACCAATAAAAATCGCCACTGACAATATCGCGCGGTTTGTAGAAAATGAAAGATTCGGGAAAAGCCGTCTTGATTTCCTCCAAACGTGGCAGAGTAGCCTCTTGTATGCGCTTGGCGTAGTTGATGCTTTCGGTGATGCTCTGATTTTTTGCCTCTATGATTTGCTTTTGTTTGAGAATTTCGGCGGTGCGTTCTTCTACTTTTTCCTCCAAAATCTTATTGTAGCGTTCCAACTTTTTGTAAAGTTCTTCTTTTTCGTTGATGGTTTCTTTGAGGCGTTTTACGTGCTTGATGGTCTTGGTAATGGTCGCCCCTAAATCGTTGAAATTGATAGGTTTGGTTACAAAATCGAAAGCCCCATTGTTCATGGCGCGTCTGATATTGCGCATATCGCCATACGCCGATACGATAATGGTTTGTACCGTCGGATTTACCTGCCTTGTTTTGGTAAGCAGCGTAATGCCGTCCATTTCGGGCATATTCACATCACAAAGAATCACATCTACATCGGGGTTCTCTTTGAGCATCTCTAAGGCTTCCACGCCGTTAGCAGCAAAAAGGAATTGGTATTCTTGATTGCGAATTTGCTTGCGAAATTTCTGTTTCATGAGCAGTTGTACGTCTGGCTCATCATCTACGACCATTAAAATTACAGACATGGAGCTTTGGGTCAGGTTGTCTTTGGGGAGGAATGAAGGCTTGCGCCTCTAAAAGGCAAAAAAGAAAAATCTCTTTTTCAGGTTGGTATCCTGATGTGTAGTGGGTGCGACTTCAAAATGGCGAAGATACACAACGAAGATACCGCAGAGATGGAATGAAGATACAAATAAGATACAAGTAAGATGCGACAAGGCTGCAAAAAAGCAGCGTCCAAATATAAGCACAAATTTGATGCAAAAGTGCAAGAAGCCCAAAAAAATATCAATTTTCGCCGAAACCAAAGCGAAAAGCGTGCAAAAAATGTGCATCTTGGCAGATGTGCGTACTTTTTAGTATCTTTCGCCTCGCAAAGATAGCTTCTTTCTTTTCATTTCTCCCTTTTCTTTTTGCTATGAAAATCAATATAAAAACCGTTTTTGTCTTTTTTCGCCTTTTTTTCGGGGTAGAAAAAAGTACGAAAGAAAAGTTTTCCTACGCCCTTCAAATCTTATTCGTTAGTCTTTTGGGGGGCTTGGCAGCCTGCACTGTTGGCGAAGACAAACCGCAGGGAGGCAACCCTAATCGCGTTAATTTGTATGCCCAAGATACCATTTTTCAGAAAATATTACAGGCGCAAGATAAGAGAAACTTTGAAAACCTTTACCGCTTTTGGCAAGAACCACTCATAAAACAAGAAGCCACCTACCGCAAGGCGATTGCCACTGCTTTTGCCTCCTTTGCCGATTCTTCGCAGGTAGATAGCCTTTTTGTATATCTGGGCGATAGCTCGGATTTGGTACGTGCCGAAGTAGCTTTTGCACTTGGGCAGGTTGGTGAAAATGAAGCCGAAAGCCGTCTGATTTATAGTTTTCAGATAGAAACAGATAGCAAGGTAAGGCGCAACCTTTTAGAGGCGATTGGCAAATCGTCGAGTGGAGCAGGTTTGGAATTTCTGACACAATTTGATGCTACCGACGACCTTCTTGCGGAGGGACAAGCCTTAGGCATTTATCGTGCCGCTGTCTGGAAAGGTGAAATTTCGAAGGCTGCCATAGATAAGATGGCGTTTTTTTTGCAGCAAAGTCTTCAAAATCAGAAAGTTAGGAAAGAAGAAAATCCAACACTACCCGAACTATTAGCTGCCGATTATTTTGGACGCTTCCGAACCAAAATTTTTGCCCTTAGCCAAGAGCGTCATCAAGAACTTTTGGCGCAGGTAGCCCAAAAAAGCCGCTATGTCTTTTTGCGAGCGCGTGCCACCGCTGCTTTGAGTGCCTATCCAAACGAGGTAGCCAAACAGGATTTATTTGCCATTTTAAACCAAGAAAAAGAAGATTCACAGGTCTTGCTCACCGCCCTACAAGCCCTTGCCGCCTTCGAAACTTCTGACTATGCTCAAAAAAATGTCCTTAAATTTTTAGAAAAAAGCGATTCTTATACGCTTTGGGTACAAATTCAGGCTGCCCAATATGTGCAGAAAAAGCCTCTGCCAAGCCAAAAGGAAGTTTATCAAGGCTTTTTAAAAGACCCAAAACTACCTTTTTTAGCAAAAACTTACCTCTATGCTGCGCTGCTACAAATTGCCGATAAAAAAGAAAAAACGCTTTTATTAGAAGAAATTAAATCCTTGTATCAGGAAGAAAAATACTCCCTGACAGAAAAAGCCCTTCTCTTGCAGGCTTTGGAAACAGAAACGCAGGCGGTAGCCTTTCTCAAAACGCAGGCTTCGGATAGAAAACTGCCCGCTAATTTGCAAACTGCCGCCTTGCAGACCTTACTTGTGTTGCAAAAAAATAAGGGAGAGGCTGCTTTTAAAAAAGAAGAATTTGTACTTTTTCTGAAACAAATGATAGAATTGGGCGATATAGGAGTGGCGGCTTTGGCTGCCGAAGCCCTACAAGATTCTGAATTAGCGGCTGAAAAGTATTTAAAAGATTATACTTTTTTGAAAATCGCAATGCAGGAATTGGAAATGCCCAAAGAAGTGGAAACCTATCAAGCCCTGCAAAATTTATACGAAAAATTGAGCGGTCGAAAACTGCCTGCCTACACCGAAGTTCCTACACAAATCATTGATTTTCAAGATTTTACATCTATCAAGCCCAAACAGGAGGTGCGCATCAAGACCGAAAAAGGAGAAGTCGTTGTTTTCCTTTTTACCGAAGAAGCCCCCCTTAGCGTGCTTAATTTTCTAAAATTGATAAAGGAAGGTTATTACAAAGATAAAGTTTTTCATAGAATTGTACCCAACTTTGTAGTGCAGGCAGGCTGCCCACGTGCCGACGGATACGGCAATACCTCCTACACGATACGCTCCGAACTCACAACCCTTTCCTATATGCAGGCGGGCTATTTGGGCATGGCTTCGGCAGGGCGCGATACCGAGGGCGGACAGTGGTTTATCACCCTTGCTCCTGCGCCGCACTTAGACGGACGATATACCATCTTTGGAAAAGTAAAATCTGGTTTAGAAATTTTACAAAAATTAGAAGTCGGCGATAAAATCATAGACATCACCCTTGAAGAATAAAAACTATTTATCAAACTTTTTTAAAATCATTCATTTGGAATGTCGTTGTATTGCAGTTCCCAAGTGCTGCGCGGCATAATCTCTAAGGTCTGTTTCTTGACATCAAAAATGGAAACAAAATCTTTTGAAAACACCCAATGGGTGTCCCAATTTGTGTTTTTTCCGTACAAAATCAGGGCGCAGATGTCGGTAGGGGTAATAAAATCGGAACTTTTGTGGCTATGGTTGTGATAGCTTGTAACGAGTCCATTGTCGGAAGGCATGCCCAATTCGGCTATCGTGATGATATTTTGATGTAAAAAATTTACTTTACTAACTTTCATCTTCTTATCTAAAAGTAGCTGGTAGTCGTTGCCAAAGATGATTTTACCGCTGATAAGAGGGGCAGTCAAGAGCCATACTTCGCCTGCCTGTTTGGGGTCTTGTGGTGTTTCGAAAACGACAAGATGTAGGGCGGTATTTTCATAAAATCTAAACTTTTTAGCCTTATTTTTTCCTTTGCTTTTATGGGCATAGATGTATTCCCAAGCCTTTTCTCGCAGCTCGATAAGCGTTTTTTCTTGTGCTGTCAGGGGGCGCGTTTTTTCCTCTTTTACAACCTTACGCTGCAAGGTGTCTGTTTCGATGGCAAAAAGAATTTCTCTTTTTTTATTATAAAAAATGACCTTCCAAGCATAATTTTTTTGATAGCCTGAATTTGTGCCTTGATTTAGAGAACTTTTCGGCAGTGGGTATGCCACAAAGCCGCTTAGTTGGGCTTTAAAATTTTGATTTTCTAAGATGGGGTATGCCAAGCCCAAAAAGGTAGCTTTTTCATATTGCGCCAATAAATTGCCTTTTTCTAAGAGGGCTTCTGCCCTTTGTGCTAAGGCGGCTACTTGTTCTTTTTTTTGGGCATAGAGTTGCGAAAAAGAGAGCGCAAATAGAAACCCTATCCAAACAAAACTGTAATTTTTGTTTTTAAAAGAAGTCATCTTTTTTCTATTAAAAAATAAAAGTTGCGTGCGAAAACACACGCAACAGAGTTAGTTTTTTCAAAATATTTCAGACAAGCGCAGGATTGATTTAACGCAAGCCGCCGTTTTCGTCTAATTGTAGAAAGAGCATGTCGGCGTTATTGGTATCAAAATTTTCGTCTGTGTAGCCACATACGCCATATTCGCTGCCCTGTGCTGCAATTCCTTTGACCACCTGCATGCCTTTTCCGCCATGGGTTTTTTCCCAAAGTTTAGTGCCTTTTCCGTCGAGCTTGACGATAAGGACTTCATTGCTAAGGGTGCTTTTGTTGTTTCCGTAGGCATCGGCTTCGTAAATGTCGGTGTAGCCTGCCAAAATAATTTCTTCTTTGCTATTGATGACGAGTCCGAAAAATTCGTCGGTGCTAAGTCCGCCAAAGGATTTGTCCCAAAGTTTTTTTCCGTCTTTATTGATGCGCAAGACCCAAGCGTCGTGGCTGCCTTCGGCAAAAGTGTAGGAATAACCTGCTACGGCGAGGTCACCGTTTGGAAAGACGGCAACGGCATTGCCCATCTCATTATCACCGCCGCCATAGCGTTGCTCCCAAAGTTTTTCGCCGTTTTTATCTACCGAAATGACGAGCATGTCCCATTTTCCCGCGCCTTCGGAATCGATGTGTCCTGCCAAGACGAACCCCGTAGCGGTAGTGGCAATGGCATGGACTTGTTCGCTGGTGCTTCCGCCGAAGCGTTTTTCCCAAATTTTTTCGCCTGTTTCAGAAACTTTGATGAGCAAGATGTCGCTTTTTCCTGTGGAAATGGGGAGGGTGTTGGCGGCAATTAGGTAGCCTCCGTCGGTCTTGACAATGGCGTGTGCCTCATCTATGCTTTCGCGCGTGCCGAAGGTCTTATCCCAAACTTTCTGCCCTGCGCCATCTGTTTTGACGACCCAAATGTCTTTCATGTCGGGTCCTGCACCGTAAGAGTCGGAATAGCCGACAAAAATAAAGCCGTTGTCGGTGGTTTCTACGCCTGCAAAGGCTTCTTCGTTTTCGTCTGCGCCGTAATTTTTATCCCAAAGGGTGTTGCCTGATTTATCAATCTTGACGACGTTCATGTTCATATCGCCTGCGCCGTAAGAGTCGGAACGTCCCATTAAAATAAAATTGCCGTCTTGTGTTGCAATAATGGCATTAGCGGCATCATATCCTTTGCCTCCGATAGTTTTGCGTAGGATTTTTTTGCTGATAGCAGCCGTAGAAACAACGAGTACCATCAAGAGCAGACTTGCACCGAGTAGCGATAGTTTTTTCATAAGTTTATTTTTTTGGCGTTGCATAGTCAGATTTTGCTATGTTTTGTGCAATGTTTTTTAGGATAAAAGCCTATTGTTTGGATTTTACAATTCGGAAATTGAAGGAAAGAATAGGCATATTTTCTAAAACAAGGCTTAAAGATAAGGAAAAAGAGAAAAAACAGAAAGAGTAGGGGCGAAAAAACGAAATCGGTAGAAACGAAATCTTATTTTTAGAGCCTACTTCAAAATGCGCGTTTGAGGTGTTTTTTGCTTGAAGCCCAAGCCTACAAAAGGTAGGGGTGTGGTTAGTAGTGTGAAAGGGTAGAAAAGATGCTTTTCTAAGGAATAGCAACAAATGTGCCTACTTTTGCCCACTCTTGTTTTGTTATCTTTTGGGCAATGGGTGGCTTTCTGTTACAAATACTTTCACAATCTCTGCCCTGATTTTTGTCTTGATTTTTATTGAGAAGGGGAAAACGCTATTGTCTTTCCTCGATGAGATGCAGGTTAGGATACGCAAAAGCGAGGGCGTGCGTTTGTTAGTGAGCGGCATTTTGAGGGCTATCTGCTGCAAAGGTTTTTTGGTAAAATTGAAAACAAACGCTTAGATGATTTGAAAAGCCAATTTGGGGTTGGGTAGAAAGGGCATAGTCGAAGCGAAAACGCCCCTGCTGGTAGCCGATACCGAAGTAATTGGCAAAAGGACGCGAACTTGCGCCCAAACGCAGCCAAATGCGCTCTGCCCAAACTGCATATTCCAAGCCTGCACGCAGGCGAACAGGATAGAGAACATCTTTTTCGGCTTCCAAATTGACCATCAGGCGGCTATTAGGACGATAAGAAAGCCCTGCTTTTAGAATAGTCGGAAAACGCTCATCTTCAAAAGTCGCCATCTTTGCCAAATTGAGATTATAGCCATGCAGCCCTACTAAAATCGTTTCGGTCAGACGGGCTACGCCGCCAAATTCTATCGCAACGACGCGCCTTGTGCCTACCCCTTCGGCTTGCACCTGCAAATAATTGGCTTGTATGCCCAAACTAACGCCTTCTACTTTGTGGCTATAACCAACGGCGAGGCGATGCTCATTGTAGAGATTGTCGCCAAAACGCCAGACCCCGATGCCTGCCGTACCCAACTGTTTGCCCTGATGCGCGATAGGTAGGCTTGCTCCTGCAAAAAGGGTATGCCACCCTGCTACGGCGAAGTAGTTTTCATACCCTACAAAACCCTGATAATGACTCACTTCCGCCAAAGCTCCAATGTTTTGGAAAATCGCGTAGGGATTGCCTACCGTAACGGCAGCTCCCCCCAAACCGTAGGCAGCAGCCCCCACAGTTGTCCTGCCTGCACTTTGCGCCAAAAGCGGCACCGCAAGGCAGGGCAGCCAGATTCCCAACAGAACCAAGAACATTTTTTGCAAAATAGGAGGCAAAGTAGAAAAAAGCATAACGTAGTTCGAGGTTAGGTACTGCAAAGTTTCAGTTTCGCGTTGTAGTAGGGATAAAGGCACTGTCTTGTCCGAAGTGAGAGGGAAATAAAAAAAGATTTTCAGACCCCAAAATAGGGTTTAGCCAAATTTTATTTCGTTTCTAATTCGATAAGATAAGGCTTTTTTTAGAGCTTAATAACATTGGCACATAGAGGAGGCTTTTCCAAAATCTAATTTGGGCAAAAAAAATTAGAATATCAAAAAAAAACGCCTTCGGTGGGTGAATTTTGTGTAATATTTGCAGGGTAAGTTGGTTAAAAATCGGGGGAAGGTAGGGCTGCCAAAACAATACGGCGGCGGCGATTCAAAAAAACAAAAAAATAAGCCTTTTCTGGGCTTCAATCGTACTTTTCTGAAAAGAAAAAACTATCTTTACGCTGATTTCGCCAAACTAAATTATGAAAAAACTTTTTCCTCGTTCAAGCACTGCCTTTTGGATAGGTGCGCTCTTGTTTATTTTTCAGATGGCAGGGCTTTTTGCAGCCTCGCCTGATAGTCTTTTAAAGGTTTTGGAAACGGCAAAAAATAAGGAGCGCGTAGAAGTTATTTTACAACTTTTGAAGGCGCGTAACAAACTGACTGCCAAACAAGAACTACAACTTGCCGAAGAAGTCATTGCCCTTTCGGAGGCGCAAAAGGACAAAGACCTCACCTTGCGCACGCTCACCGAAGTTGGCGTTTTTCATAGAAACAGAGGGCGCACAGGTACAGCCTTGGGGCTATTTTTGGAGGCTTTGCAGCAGGCAGAAAAAGCGGGCAATCTCACACGGCAGGGCGATTTGCTGCATAAAATTGGCGTTACCTACCTACTCGTGCGCGACTACGCACAGGGCTTGAATTATGCCAAAAAAGAACAACCCATTTGGCAGTCTTTGAAAAATACAAAAGATTTGGGGTCTTCCTACAATTTAGAGGGAATTGCCCTGATTTATCTCAAACGTCCGCAAGAGGCATTTGCACCCCTACAAAAAGCCTTAGACATTGCCACACAAACAGACGATTTAGACCTGCTCTATAAGTCCTACACCAATATCGGCGATGCCTTTCTCAAATTAAATCAGCTCGATACTGCCTTAGTCTTGATTCGAAAAAGCTACGATATAGGCGAAAAGCTAAACGACATGTACGCCATCAATACCAACCTACTCAAAATTGGGGAGGTCTATGCCGCACGTGGCAATTTAGACGAAGCTATCGGCACGCTCAAACAGGGTATTAGTTTGGCAGAGGCACTTCGCTCGCCTGCCCTGATGCGAAACGGTTATGAGGCGTTGGTAGGCGCGTATGCAGCGCGTCAGGATTGGGAAAATGCCTACAAGTTTCAGGCTTTGGCAAAATTGATGAATGATAGCCTTTCTAATATGACCAAAGCCCAAGAGATTGCGAATTTGCATCATTTTTATGATAGAAAAAGGCAACAGCAAGAACTTTCCTTAGTGCAGGAGCAGGTAAAAAATGACAAGCTCTATAATTATTTCCTTTCAGCCATTATCTTCTTTTTGGTGATTTTGAGTGCCTTTTTTTGGTCTAATTTCAAGCAAAAGCAGAAAGCCAATGTGTCTTTAAAGAAACAAAACGAGGAGATAAAACTTATCTACGACCAGATGTCGACACAGGCAGGTATCATAGAAGAAACCAATATCAAGATTACCGAAAGCATCAATTACGCCAAGCGGATTCAAGATGCTATCCAAATCAATACGACCGATATTTTGGAGCGTTTCCCCCAACATTTTATACTCAATAAGCCACGCGATATTGTTTCGGGCGACTGTTATTGGTTTGGGCAGGACAAGCAGACCTACTATGTAGCCGTCGTCGACTGCACAGGGCATGGCATTGCAGGGGCTTTCATGACCATTCTTTGTGTTTCGCTTCTAAACGACCTTTTCAATCAATTTAAAAATAAAAAACAAACCTTCACGCCTGCCGACCTACTTTCCGAACTTCATCTTAGGCTCATCGAGCAATTACACCAAAAGCAGACCAACATTGCAGACGGCATGGACATGGCACTTTGCGCCATCGATACCCAAGACCAAACCTTCACCTATGCAGGGGCTAAGATGCCGCTTCTTTACATAGAAAGCAAACAGGCGCAGTGGAAATACATCAAGGCAGACATCTATCCTATCGGCGGTATCCATAAAAACGACCGCAGGGAGTACCACAACCACCGTTTTTCCTATGCTAAGGGCGATAAGTTTTATTTGGCTTCCGACGGCTACCAAGACCAATTTGGAGGCAAGAATGATAGAAAGTTTATGAAAAAGCGTTTTCACGAACTTTTATACGAATTTCACACTTTCCCCTTCGAAGTGCAGCTCGATAAATTAGAGGAAACTTATTTGAAATGGAAAGGCAAAAATTCCCAAACAGACGACATTATCGTTTTGGGTATGCAGGTTTAGAAGCAAAAGATTTTTCGAGATACAATTTTGCAAGCTAAATTTTGCAAAATGTATTTTCAAGATAAAAAAGATAAAACCCTAAGACGTTGCAAGAGCGTCTTAGGGTTTTTTTAGGGTTTCATTTTTTCAGACGCTAAAAATTAGCCAATCTTAACGGTTAAGTCGGCTGTGCGATTCGAGTACCCTGCTTCGTTGTCGTACCAACCCACAATCTTAACCATTGTACCGTTGGCATAGGTAAGTCCTGAATCAAAGATACAAGAGTGTGGATTTCCGACGATGTCGATAGACACCAAAGGCTCATCACTGTATTCCAAAATGCCCTTCATGGCACTTTGTGCGGCTTCTTGCATAGCAGCATTGATTTCTGCCACAGTTGCTGCCTTGTTCAAGACAACAGTCAGGTCAGTCATCGAGCCATCGGGAATAGGAACGCGCATAGCACAACCATCTAATTTACCCTTCAATTCGGGCAAGACCAAACCGACAGCCTTCGCTGCCCCTGTGGTAGTAGGCACGATAGAATAGGCGGCTGCCCTTGCACGGCGCAAGTCCTTGTGTGGTGCGTCATGGAGGCGTTGGTCGGAAGTGTAGGCATGGACAGTGGTGATATAACCTTGTACTACGCCAAATTTATCGTTCAAGACCTTTACCATTGGCGCAAGGCAGTTGGTAGTACAAGAGGCATTGGATACGATTTTTTCGCTTCCGTCTAAAATATGGTCATTGACTCCCAGCACGACAGTTTTGATGTCGTCCCCTGTGGCAGGAGCAGAGATAATGACCTTTTTAGCACCTGCTTCTATGTGCTTGCCTGCGTCTTGGCTATTGGTGAAAAGTCCTGTGGATTCGATGACGACATCGATTTGGTGTGCGCCCCAAGGGAGAGCGGCAGGGTTCTTTTCGGCAAAGATTTTAATTTCCTTCCCATTGACGACGAGCGACTGTTCAGTAGCGGATACCGTTCCTGCAAATTTGCCATGTACGGAGTCGTATTTGAGGAGATGCGCTAAGGTTTTGGTATTGGTAAGGTCGTTGATAGCCACTACCTCTACGTTTTCTTTGGCTAAAAGTGCCTTAAAAGTAAGCCTGCCAATTCTACCGAAACCGTTGATAGCTACACGTATTTTTTTATCTGCCATAGTTGTAGTAAAGGGTTATGGGATATGAGAAGGGAAGCAGAGGGGAGCCGCCCTCGCTTTCATAAAGACGCTGCAAAAGTACGCATAATTTTCTAATTTTGCAGTAGTGCGCTTTGATAAAATAAAGAAGCCTGCTCTTTGTAGTTTGCCCAAGTGGAAAGCCGCCTTTTGCTTTTTTTACCTTCCTAACTTGTTCCTACCTTCCTGCCCATGCCTCACTATATTTTCTTCGACGCGCCTATTTTGCGCAAAGCCTTCCTACCGCTCACCTATACCCGTTCTTTGGCAAGCCTGACGGTCGGGATTCTGCCGATTCGCAAAAAATGGCAACTGCGTCTGCCCAATAGCTCTTTTTCTTGCCTTACCGAAAATTATTTGCGCTCGCATTATCCGCTCGAATTTGCACAAGACCAACTCTACCTTTTGGGAAATTTATTGCCTACCTTCGAGCTGCTCGAAGCCATCAAGACGTTGCGAATAGGGCAGAAATTGATGTGCGGCGAAAATTTATTAGCCTTTCGAAGTGCAGCACAAATTAGCAATTTGGAAGAAATATACCCTGCGGCACAAAATCTAAGCCCTATATACATAGAAAACTATGATGCCCTCGATGCTTGGCAGGATATTTTTCTTAAAAATAGAGCGCAAATTTATCAAGATTTTGACCTACTGACCCAAAACAGAAAGAGTCAGCCCATAGAAGACCCCCATACGATTTTATATGGCAACCCCGCCGACCTTTTCATAGAAGAAGGAGCAGACATCAAGACTGCCGTCTTGAATCTGGAAAAGGGACGCATCTACATTGGCAAAGGCGCAACAATAGAAGAAGGCTGCCTCATTCGCGGGGCATTGGCTTTGGGTGAAGGTGCAGTTTTGAATACAGGTGCAAAATTAAGAGGCGATAATAGTATCGGCAGATTTTGCAAAATTGGCGGCGAGGTAAGCAATAGCGTCATTTTTGACTACACTAATAAAGCCCATGACGGCTTTCTGGGTAATTCTGTGATAGGAAGCTGGTGCAATTTGGGTGCAAATACCAATAATTCAAACCTCAAAAACAATTACAGCAAGGTCAGTGTCTGGAGCTATTTATATGAAATGTTAGTCCCTACTGAACTGCAATTTTGTGGCTTGCTCATGGGCGATTATTCCAAAAGCGGCATCAATACTATGTTCAACACAGGCACAACCGTAGGCGTGGGGGCGAATGTCTTTGGCAGTGGCTTTCCGCCCAAATTTATTCCCTCCTTTTCTTGGGGCGGGGGCGAAGGCTTCGATACAGCCCTATTAAGCGAAACTTTCAAAGCCGCCGAGCGCATGCAGGCGCGTAGGGGCGTAGCCTTTACCCAAGCGGATAGCGATATGTTGCGTGCCATCTTTCAAGAGAGTCAGCAATATAGGGCGTGGGAAAAGTAAAAACTTAGCACACATAGTTAAATAATTAAAGTGCTAAAAGCCGTTCTACCTCTTGCAGAAGCATCTTCGTAGAAAAAGGTTTGGTAATGTAGCTATCCGCACCCAACGCCAAGCCTTTTTCTACATCTTGTTTTTGGCTTTTGGCAGTCAGAAAGATAATCTTGATGGCTTTAAAACGCTCCTGCTCTTTTAGGTATTGGCAGAGTTCGTACCCGTCCATGTGTGGCATCATGACATCGAGAATGACGGCATCGGGTATGTGTTTCTGGATAATTTCTTGTGCCTCTGCGCCGTCGCGAGCAATATAGACCTGATAGCCATTCTTTTTCATCAAAAAGTCGAGGGAAAGCAAAATGTTAGGCTCATCGTCGGCTATCAATACTTTTTTAGGGGAATTTTCTTTCATGGTTTTGTCTTTATGATTTTTTATGATTTTGTTTTTATGATTTTGCAGGATTTTAACTAAAATTTGAAAGAGAGTCTTCTTTTTTTCCGCAGCGAAAAAAGGCATTTCCGAACAAACCTTTCAACCCTTCCTTCAACCCTTCATAAATAGGCTAAGGTCTATTTTTCAAACGATTCAAAAACTTGAAAGTGCGTTTAAACGGTATTCAAAGGTCTGAAAAAAGGCTCGACGATTTTGAATCCGACGAAAAAGAAATGCGCTGCCTTTTCGCCTTTGTATAAAAAATATCCTCGCCTGCTTAAACGGATTTTCCGATTTTGGGTTTGAAAGCCTGCCTATGACTTTTGTTTGGGCAAAATTACGACAAATTTCGCGCCCTTTCCTACTTCACTTTCTACCCAAATCTTGCCCTCATGGGCTTCCACAATCTTGCGGACAATACTAAGCCCTAAGCCTGTGCCTTGCGGTTTTTTGCCATTGATGCGCAGTTGGTAGAATTTTTCAAAGATAACTTCTTGATTTTCAATGCTAATACCTCTGCCATTGTCGCGTACTGTCAGATAGACCTGTGTTTCGTCTTCAAAGGCTTCGATGGCGATGATGCCTCTTTCGGGGTGCGTATATTTGAGCGCGTTTGAAAAAAGATTGAGAAAGGCTTGTTTGAAAAGTTCTTCGTCTATCCAGACTTGTAGCCCTTTTTGTATCTGTACTTTGAGCAGAATCTTGCGTTGTTCTATTTGGGGGCGGAATACCGCCAAAACCTCGTCTAAGACCGTTTCTAAGAAAAAATTTTGTCGCTCTATCTTTACTTTGCCTGCCTCAAAACTTTCTATGTCCAAGATTTCGTTGATAAGTTTTGAAAGCCTTTCACATTCTACTACAATATTTTTCATAAATTCCTGCCGTTGTTCTTCGGGCAAATCGGGATTTTCATACACAATTTCGGCTAAGGAACGAATGGCAGTTAGGGGCGTGCGTAGTTCGTGCGTTACGGTGGAAATAAAATCGTCTTTGGTGCGATTGTGTTCGTTGAGCTTCTGATTGGCTTGGGCTAATTGTTTAGATGTTTCGCGTAGTTGGTAGGTTTTTTTGCGCAACTCGCGATTGGTAGAAAGTAGAAGTTGGGATTCTTTTAAAATGCTCATGACCTCTCGCATATCTATCGCCTCTTTTTCTTGTATGACCGAAGAAACGACCAAACGCGCCGAGGCTGCGCCAATGAGTCCTGTCAGCGTTTTTTCTGTAAAAGTAATAAAGGCGGTATCGGCAAAGGGGCTGGGGGCAGATAGGTTGGTAGCCTCTTGTAGGGCTGCGGGGTTGTCTTTTTTGAAATAATCGGCTAAGATTTTTTCGGTACGATACTCCCCCAAAAAGTTTTTGAGCAAGACCTTCAAATCATTGACGTATGCCTTGCCTTTCCAAACGACAGCATTTTCATAACTACGCGAATATTTGAAAATATCGACAAAAATCTCCGCCTGATTGCGTTCTGTGGCACTTTGTTGGGAAAGAAGCGATACCAAGACATAGAGCAAGAAATTGAAAAACAAAGACCAAAAGACCCCATGCGAAATTTCATCTAAGCCGTTCAAGCCAAAAAGGGCAGTCGGGCATAGCCAAGAGATACCAAAAAGTCCATTTTCGAGCCATTCTACTGCCAAAAGGTTGCTTTTAGCAAAAGAGGGAAGCACAAGGGTATAAGCCCATAGGAAAAAGCCTGCCGAAAGCCCTGCAATCGCACCTTTGGCGTTGGCGTTTTTCCAAAAAATGCCGACCAAAACCACCGTTACAAGTTGGGCAACGGCAGCAAAGGAGATTTGTCCGATAGCTACTAAGGAGGCATAGCCGCTCACAAAGTGGTAGTAGAGATACGCCATCAGCAGCACGCCTACAATCATAACCCTGCGAAACCATTTGACCCTACGAAAGGCATCTTCACTATTGCGCCAAGCCTCATGTGCCAAATTGGGCGTGAGAAAGGTATTGCCCATCATAGTCCCTAAGGCTGCCGTTTCTACGATAATCATGCTCGTCGCCGCTGCAAAACCGCCCAAATAGGCGATAATCGCAATGCTATTCGCGCCTGCCTGCAAAGGCAGTAGCAGCACAAAAGTATCTGTATCCCATTTCCAAGTGGCAAAAAGTGGAATTTGGCTCGATAGCCACGTCTTGCCTGCCAAGGCAATAGGCATCACAAAGAGATTGATAGCGATAAGATAAAGCGGAAAAAGCCAAGCTGCCCTTTTGAGGTGCGATTCGTTTTCATTTTCTACCACACTGACCTGAAATTGGCGCGGCAGAAGCAGAAAGGCGAGCATTGCCGAAAGGGTATGCCAAAAAAAGGAGTGGCTACTTTTCTTTTCCATCGTCAGAAGGGCGCGATTTTCACTATCCTGCCAAATAAAATTGAAACAGGTGCTTAGGTCTTCAAAGAGAAAAAAACAAACAAAAATCCCCACTATTAAAAAAGCCAGCAATTTTATCAATGATTCGAAGGCGATAGCGAAGACCATGCCTCTATTTTTGTTGCTATTCTGAATGTTGTGGGTCGTGAAAATAATCGTAAAAATAGAAAGCCCTACGGTTACGTAAAAACCGATGTCCTGCCAAAAGTGCGGCACTGCCGTCGTGTGAAAAGAGCTATAAACGAGGTGCTGATTGAAAACGGCAATGCTCTGCGAAATGGCTTTGATTTGGATAGAAATATAAGGCACAACCCCAAAAACACAGAGCAGCGTAACCATTCTACCCAAAATAATGCTACGCCCGTATCGCGCCGACACAAAGTCGGCAATCGTTGTAATTTGTTTGACTTTGCAGATGCGAATGATTTTTTTCAAGACCAGACCCCAAAAGGGTATCGTTAGAATGGGTCCTAAGTAGGTAGATAGGTAGCCCCAACCCTGTTCGGAAGCCTGCCCTACGCTCCCAAAAAAAGTCCAAGCCGTACAATAGACCGCCAAAGAAAGCGCGTAAGTATAGGCGTTATTGGTGAGCAATAAGCCTTTTTTACTTTTCCTTTCGGCAAAATACGCAACGGCAAAGAGCAGCCCTAAATAGCCAAAAGAAAGCAAGAAAAGTAACCAATTCGGTGTCAAGGGAGTGGGTGCAAAAGGGTGTGGTAGGATTTTGCACTCAAAATAAGACAAAAAAATGACTTTGCAAAGGCGTGCGCCTACAAAAAGTAGCAATTATTGCCTACCAAGCCTATTTTGCAAAGGTGAAATGGACTTAGTAGGCTTTGTTTTTAGAAAGTAGCAGCGGCAAAGACTTCGGCAATTTCATCTAAAATGGCGAAAACCGATTCGGCATCAGGGGCATTGACTAAGCGAGCGCGGTATTCTTTAATACCCTGCAACCCTTTGAAGTAGGCAGCATAGTGGCGTTTCATCTCATTGATGGCGACCTTTTCGTGCGCTTTCCATTCCAAAGAGTGCTGCAAATGCGTCTTGCATACGGCTACGCGCTCTTCCAAATTGGGGGCAGGGAGTTTTTCGCCTGTTTGAAGGTAGTGTTTGATTTCCCTAAAAATCCAAGGGTAGCCAATAGCGGCTCTGCCTATCATAATGCCATCGACTCCGTATTTCTGACGGTATTCGGCGGCTTTTTCGGGTGAATCTATGTCGCCGTTGCCAAAAATGGGGATATGAATATCGGGGTGATGTTTCACCTCTGCGATATAGTCCCAATTTGCCGAGCCTGTGTACATCTGTTGGCGGGTGCGCCCATGAATGGTAAGGGCTTGAATACCAGCACCTTGCAGCCTTTTGGCTACTTCTATAATTTTGATGGTATCGTAATCCCAGCCCAAACGGGTCTTGACCGTTACGGGCAAGTGCGTGCGCTTGACAATTTCGGCTGTAAGCTGTTCCATCTTCGGGATATCGAGCAGGATACCTGCCCCTGCACCTTTGCAGGTTACTTTCTTGACAGGGCAGCCATAATTGATGTCCAATACTTCGGGATTTTCGCGTGCCACAATGTCGGTGGCTTTGAGCATCGAGTCCAATTCTGCGCCAAAGATTTGAATCCCTATGGGACGCTCATAGTCAAAAATGTCGAGTTTTTCTAAGCTCTTTTCTGCATCACGTATTAGCCCTTCTACCGAAATAAATTCGGTATACATCATATCTGCTCCTGCCTGCTTGCAAACGGCGCGAAAGGGCGGGTCGCTTACATCTTCCATAGGGGCAAGCAAAAGCGGAAAGTCGCCTAATTCTATGTTACCTATCTTGACCATATCTTTGACACAAATGGGATACAAGTTTTGAGTATTTGGCTTTTAGAAAGAAAACCCTCTGCCAACCGTTTGGCGATTGTCTTGTGCTTATCGCCTTTCTAAATCCGCCACAAAGGTAGTGATTTTCAAACTTATTCCGAAAACAGATGCCTTAGAACTGTTTTTTTTAAGACAGAAAAAGGCGTGTATGCAATCCCAAGTGCTTTGTTCTGTACGCTAATTTGGTAAATCAGTTTTATGTGTTTTGCCAAAGTGGAATAGGCAGAAAGAAGCGAGTAATCGGGGTCGTAGATGTGGGCAGGTTCGGAACTAACGCCATTTATCTCCATAATTTTGATGCCTTCGCCTCTCTGAAAAGCCTCCCAACTATGAATCTTGATGTCGAAGCGTCCATAATAAAATCCGTTCATGTCCTTTGTAAGGCTATCGAAGGCGGCAATCATTTCTGGCGTTTTGCGTGCCGTTGCATCTAAAAATTGCGTGCCTCTGCAATGGTTTCCTATGGGTTCTATCAATATTTTTTCCCCAAAAGGTACAATTTGATGCCATTGTGCAGCCCATTTTTTTGCCAAACGCTCGCCCTGAAAACGCCCACGTGGAGTGCTTTCCACTAAATCCTTCAAACTGCTTTTGCCATTTCCTACCACACTAAGAAATCGTTTTTCGGTGATAGAACTAATATCCGACTGTGCTGGATTGTGTGGCATTTTGAAGTATAAAACGCCCAATTCTATGGGTTCGGATAGGAACTCTTGAATCAGAAACTCCTGAACCAAGAACGGCGATTTTTTCTCGTTATGAGCCTGATTTTGAGAAAGATAGTGCCTTAATTCTTCTTCTGTCTCTAATTTTTCTACCCCTGCGCCACGCTCGCCTATGTTGGGTTTGATGATGCAGGGAAAATCAATTCCTTTTTGTTTTAAATCGGAAATAATACTTTCCAAACTTGCCCTATCTCTAACCAAAATAGTTTTGGGAAGATACCTTTGAGGCACTTGTGCCAAAATCTCGTCTTTTTTTTCGCCCACCAAACCGCTCAAAGGCAGGGCAGGATTGAGAGCCGTAAAATAAGAGAGGCTACGCGCTTTCCACGCCCAATACAAACCATAGGGCAGCAAGGGCAGGTATAGAAACCAATAAGACCAATACTCAAAATGGGTCAGGCGAATCCACCACAAGGGTTTTTCCATCTTTTTAGCAATTAGATTTGGAAGCGTTGCTTTCTGCTTCGTTCTTTTGAGTGGCATAGGCAACGCCAAAATCACCAGCAAATTCTATGTAGGGAAAATAGCATTGCGCACTCAAACGCAAAATTGCCAAATGATGAACGGTGTGTTCCAAAAGGTAAAGCAATTCCCGCTCTGTGCTGCTAACGAGGCGCATTTTGCCTTGTGGCGCGTCGCTTTCCAATATCAATTCTACTAAGGGAATTTGCTGTTTTTGTAGTTGTTTTTGCAAAAATAAAACTTGCGCTTGGGCTTCTTCTAAAATGGTTTCAAGTCGCAAATCGCGTTTTCTCTTGTCGTAGGAAAGTAGTGCGTTGGGCTTGCTGATACTTTCCAAAAAGCAAATATAAAATTCAAGACAGTGGCGCACTTGCCTACCAATGGGCTGCGCTTGAAGCAAAGGCAGAGGGCGGCTGTAATCTTGCGGCGAAATTTGGGTTAAAAAAGTTTGAAGTTGCGCTAAAATAGATACGTTTTGTTGAATCATATAACGAAAAATTGGTTTAAAAAATTATTATTTGTTTCTCACCCTTGCCGAAAGCCTTACTTCTACCTTATCGCTTAAAATCCAGCTCGATTCGCCTACGCCAAAGTCGAGCCTATCGAGGGTAAATTCTGCTGAAAGTAGGTAGCTCCCATCTTTTTGAGGTTGATACGAAAGTGGAATTTTGAGGCTCTTGCGCGTATTTTTGAGGGTCAGAAAGGCGGTGAGCCAAAAGGTGTTGGGGTCTTGGGTCGCTTCTATCTTCTGACTTTCAAGGGTGAGGAAGGGGTATTTTTCTACATCAAAGTAGTCGGCATTGCGTAGGTGTTTGTCCCTTGTTTGGTTGTCGGTATTGATACTTTTGGCAAGAAATCGCGCATAGATTTTGCTATTTTGCAGGTTTTGCGCCTCAAAGGTGATGCTAATTTCTTGGGCGGTTTCAAATTTGCCCTTTACTTTGATGCCTGCATTGCGAATTGTGAATTGCGCACTACTTTCCATAAGGGTATTTTTTTGAGGGTTTTGACTTTGAGCCAGAAAAGAGAAAAGCAGTCCTATGCCCAGAAAAAGAAAGATACGACTATTGCCACGTTTGAGAAGTGTCATCTTTTAAAAAGTTAGCGTTGGGTTTTATTTTTTGAAAGGCGTAAAAATAAATCCGATAAAGGCAGCTCTGTGTTTGTAGCGGAAGCGATTATTTTGCTCTGCTACGTTTTCTTGCGTCTTGTACTCGGTAAAAAGATAGGCAAAACCTGCCCTAATTGCCCAATTTCGTTGCCATTGGTACGCCAATCCAAATTCGGAATGTAGCGTGCCGAGGTCGTTGTCGCCTACTAAAAGCAAATTGAAAGGGGCAGGGCTTGCATCAAGAGAAGGGCTAAAAAGTGGATTGTTGTACGCACCTTTTTGTTTTTTTCCCCAACCGAATCCGACTACATCAATCGTAAAGTTTAGAGAAAGGCGCGGCAGGGGGCGATATTCTGTCCAGAGTGCCAAGTTAAGGCTCTGTATTTGAGGGTTTTCAAGCAGTAGGGTGTCTATTTTTTCGGCTGCAATCAGGGCGGCAGGTGCAGTAGTGTAGGCTTTGTTCCTGCCCCTAAACACATTGAGGCGCAAGCCATAGCCTACAAAAAAACGCTGTTTTTTGCCAACTGGGTGCAGTTGGAAAAACGCGCCATGTAGGGATTGCGCCTCGTTGCCAAAGGAAGCCGATAGCAGGGCTTTGTGCTGCAAAGAAGCCAAAGGCGACTTTTCAGGACTTAGTAAGTCTTGCCCCTTCAAGAGGGGCGATAGCAAAAATCCTAAAAGGTTTGCTAAAAGAAAAAGGCTTATTTTTTGTATGAAAGTCATATAAATTTTTTTAAAATTACAAATTTTCTAAAATTGCCATCAATAAAGTTGCATTTAAACGCTGTTTAAAGTTGGGACTGATGTATTCCATCAAAATCGTACCTTCTGTATCAAGAATGAAGACGGCAGGGACAGGTAGAAAGCCTTTGTTTTTTCCGCCTGAATGTTCTTCAAGCATCATGCTGTATTTTTGAGGGGCTTCAAAGGCTAAACCCAACTGTTGTATAAGTTTTCCATCACTATCTGAAAGGAGTAGATAGTTTTCTAAGGCATTTTTTTCTTCTGTGTTTTGCAAATGGGCAGGGTCATCAGGACTTATTGCTACAATTTGATAGCCCTTTTCCGTAATTGCGCCACTGATTGCAGCCAATTCGCTAAAATGTGCATTGCAGAAAGGACACCAACCGCCGCGATACACGAGTAAAATGGTTTTCTTTTTTTTGAAAAGTGCCTGCAAATCTGTAACTTCACCTTCACTGCTCAAAAGGTGGGCATCTGGGATTTTTTCTCCAATCAATAAAGGCGAAATGGCATCTGCCGATTGTGCAATCTGCGCTTTCAGGGTAAGACTGATGCAGGAAAACAAGGTAGCAATAAAAAAGCTACTAAATAAAGGGAAAAATGATGTTTTTTTCATTTTGTTTTTTAGAAGTAAAATTTGTGATTTTGGATAGCCTTGCTCTTTTTACCTTTTTCAAACGCAAAAGCATAAGCAGGCATTTCCCCAAGCGATTTCCCTTAGATACCCAAAAAAGAATTATATCACCCAACGGACACGATTTTTTTTGGTCTGAAATATTTTTCGTTTCAAATTCTCTCCTTGCACTACATCTCCCTTTGCACTACCTTAATTTTTCGCGAATCTTTCGGATTTAATATTTCCCTGCGATTTTCCCTACGATTCATACTTTTTAAAGCCTTTTGTCGTTGTTTATGCAAAGACCTATCCGACTCAAAAGATTCAACACTCCAAATAAGATTTGCTATGCCCTCAAAATTCTACAATCGCTCATTTTTTTATTTGGCATTCCTGCTTATTTTCGGAATAAGCTACGCACTTCCTACGGCTGTGCAGGCACAGGTGCAAATCAAAATCAAGAAAAACCGCTTCAAACAAAAGCCCTTTAAGTGTGCAGATGTGGGGCGCAGCAAAATCAAGGAGCAACGATTTAGCAAGCGTCAGCAGAAGCTATGGGCTGAAAGTTTTGCCAAACGCGCCGAAAAAGAAAAACAAGCGTTGCTCGCCGCGCCTATCGAAGTGGTAGAACCTACCGAAGTAGTAACGGCTTCTACTGCCAAAACTACCCCAACTTTTACCGCTTCTGCCCCCACAAAAAGCCTTGTCGCACCCAAAACCGCCGCGACCCTTGCACCTAAAAAAGAGCCAACTTCGCCTTCGGGCAGTGTGTGGTACACTTCTGAAAAACCTGTTGCGCCTACTCTTTCGCCCCTGCCTTTTATCGGAGATGAAGACGAACTTTCTGCCGCCGATATCGAAATCTTGAAGATGGCTGCCAAATACACAAGGTATGGCTACACCGTAGAAATCAATGAATACCTTTCTAAACAAGAAATCGAGGAGGGCAAAAATGAACCCTACAAACGAAGCAACCGTTTGAAATCGTATCTAATTGCGCATCTGGGAGCGGTAAGCGAGGATATTTACATCAACTCTAAGGTTAGGGAAAGTGGCGACATTTTGCGCCGTATAGAGGTGCGCATTGTAGCCCTTTGAAAAATATAGAATAAAATGCTTGCCAAAGGCGTGTTTTTCCTATCGAAATAAAAGGCAGCAAGACAAAATATAAATCAAAAAAAGCGAACTTTCTTAGCTAAGAAAGTTCGCTTTTTGTTTCGAAGTATCTAAAAAAGAGCCGTATTTTTATTGTAGGGCTTGGGTAAGGTCGGCTATCAAATCTTCGGCATCTTCACAACCTACACTTAGGCGAATGAGGGAATCTTTGATGCCTGTGGCTTTGCGCACTTCGGCAGGTATGCTGGCGTGTGTCATGGCGGCAGGATAGCAGCAGAGCGACTCTACGCCGCCCAAAGATTCGGCTAAGGCAAAGACTTTGACCTTTTCCAAGACGCGATAGGCAGCGGCTTGGGTATCGTCTTTGAGGGTAAAGGAAATCATGCTACCGAACTTGCGCATCTGTTTTTTGGCGATGTCGTGTCCCTTGTGTTGGGGTAGGGCGGGAAAATAAACGTCTTGAATTTTGGGGTGATTGACCAAAAAATCAGCCACTTGAAGGGCATTTTCACAACTGGCGTTCATGCGTAGGTGCAGGGTCTTGATGCCGCGCAAGACAAGGAAGCAGTCGAAGGGGGCAGGCACTGCGCCGCAAGATTTTTGCAAGAAATAGAGTCTTTCGGCGAGTTTGTCGTCGTTGAGCATCAGTGCGCCCATGACCACGTCGGAGTGTCCGCCCAAGTATTTGGTAACGGAGTGAGTAACGATGTCTGCGCCCAATTCGAGGGGATTTTGGAGGTAGGGCGTGGCAAAGGTATTATCTACTACCGAAATAAGGTTGTGCTTTTTGGCAATCGCCACCATTGCCTCGATGTCTATGACGCGCAGTAGTGGGTTTGAGGGGGTTTCTACCCAAATCATTTTGGTATTTTCATTAACCAATTTCTCGACGTTTTGTGCCTCTTGCATATCGGTAAAATGAAACTTAATCCCAAAATCTTCATACACACGTACAAAAAGGCGATAAGAGCCACCATAGATGTCGTCGCCACAGATGACCTCGCTACCGGGTTTTAGTAGTTTAATAACGGTATCAATGGCAGCCATGCCCGACCCAAAAGCAAAGGCGTATTTGGCATTTTCCAAAGCGGCTAAGGCTTTTTCTAAGGTCTGGCGGGTAGGATTCAGAGAGCGTGCATACTCAAAGCCTTTATGTTGCCCTGGGGAGGCTTGCACAAAGGTTGAGGTTTGAAAAATGGGAGTCATGATAGCCCCTGTGGAAGGGTCTGGCTCTACGCCTGCATGAATGGCTTTGGTTGCAAATTTCATAACGTTGGGGGGAAAGTAAGAAACTGCAAAGTTGCGCTTTTTTTTTGAGAAGTGGAAAAGGTAGGGAAATTGGAATTTGTGCTGGTTTTTATTTTTTCCAAAGTTTCATTTGATAAGTTCTTTTAGCATATCATTGCCTATTTAAAAATGTTTTCCTAACTTTGCCTTGTGTCATGCAGTAATGAATTTTTTGAACAAAAATCCACAATGTTTCAACCGATAAAGAAATCTTCTTTTTATGAGTTAATTAGAGAGTTTCGTCAAATACAAGCCGATTTTTTAGAAATTTTTGGCGTAAATGACATCTTTTCCAACTCAAAAATTTACGAAATTATCATCGCCAACGAACTCGACCACGACTTGATTGCAGGACATTCAGGCTCAAAAGATGCCAAAGACGAAAATGGTGGCGAATATGAATACAAGCACTACAAAGAAACGAGTAGTAATCATTCTTGGACATTTAACGATTATACAGATAGCACTATCGCAAGTTTAGGACTTGTCGAAGGGGTGGTTTTTGCTCATATAGACGATACCATTTTCCCTGCTGTGTTGGATTGGTATATTTTGGTGAACGGAAAAGTTTGCTCCTTATATCTCAAACAAAGAACCGAAGACCTGCTTAAACGACAACCGAAAGGAAAACCCAATGCAAGACGAATGATAAATATTTCCGCCAAACAGTTAGAAAATGACCTGAATTTGCAGAAAACTCAAATTTTAGTGCCAAAAACTAATGGAAAATATGCTGTTTGGTTGCAAAAATTATACAAACTAAACGCTGAGTTAGAAAAATGCACGAATGTTACTAACTTACTGACAAGTAATAAAATATGGGAAGTTTTGGTAGCAGTTGAACTTAACCACAATGTTAATTCTGAACAAGGTGGTAGAGCAGGTTCGCATGATGCTTTTGATGAGTTTGGAAATGTTTATGAATACAAAGTTTCTAAAACTTACTCTTGGCAGTTTCAGGATATTTCGGAAAACGTGTTAGAAAAGTACAAAGATGATAAGGAAATTATTTTGGCAGTAGTAGATAAGACAAAAGTGGAAGTCTTAACGATTTTTTCGGCAGAGCCTGATAAAGTAGTCCAAAGATTGAAAGAAAAACTTGCAGAAAAAAGTCAAAATTATGCAGAAAAAAACAAAGAAATTAGACGTTTGCAAGTTTCTCTTACCAAAGGAGATTTATTGGTTATTGAGGCACATCGAATATTCCCAAAGCCTTAGTTTTTACTACTTTATTTAAAATTTCAGTTTTATTAAAAATAACAGATTCAATATTTTCAAGTCTTCTTTGCGCAATCTGCAAATAATCATAATTTTGTTCGATACCTACAAAATTGCGTTTGTGTTGCAAAGCAGAAACTGCGGTAGTTCCTGAACCTAAAAAACAATCCAACACTACATCGCCTTCATTTGTCAAGGCAAGCATCAAATTATTTAAAACTTCTAAGGGTTTTTGTGATGGGTGCTTGCCAAATTCTCTTTCTGATTGTTTGGTTAGAGGCACATCAAACAAATTTCGCATTTGTACACCACCATTTAGTTCTTTCATTATTTTGTAATTGAAAGTCCAGTTTTTTGCATTTTTTTTACTTTCATTTACGCACCAAATAATTTGTTCTGTACTTTCGCAAAACATTCTTTGCGTTACATTTGGAAAAGCATTGCGTTTATACCAAATAATCGAATTGATAGTCTTCAAATCTAATTTTTCTATCAAATAACCAATTTTATAAATATTATGATAACTACCAAAAATAGCAATGTTTCCATTTGGCTTTACAATCCTTTTGATTTCAGATAGCCATTCTATTGTAAAACTTTCGTAATCATCGTCAGAAAACTTATCCCAATTTTCATCTATTTTCTTGAAAGCCTTTTGTTTTTTCCAAAAATCATTAGATTTCAACCACCCAATTTGTTTTTTGTGGTCGTAACCCGAAATGTTGTAAGGAGGGTCTGTAATCAAGCAATCTATTGAATTTGAGGGAATTGCCTTTAATATTTCTAAACAATCGCCTAAAAATAATTGATTTTTTATCTCAACATTTTTGAGTGCATAGGTTCTGTTTTCTTCGTTGTAAATACAAAATTTTTCAAAGATTTGGGTAAAATCTTTTGCTTTTTTGAACAAGGATAAGGCTTTTTGGTCATACAACGATTTGATTAAACCACTGCTCAAAATTTCGTTTAAAGTGGCTTCTTTATGCACAAAAAGATAAGATTTCGTAAAATAGCTGATAAGATTTTCAGCGTCTAAAATTTCTAATCCTATTATTTTTTCATTTTCGCTACTTTCTTGCTTCTCAATTTTTTGTAATTTTAAAATACTTTCACCTGTAAGAGTAGTTTTAGAAGTTGTATTTTGCTTGTAAGTAAATTTAGCGGTGTCCAAATATTCCTGCCCTAAAAATGAAAAACCAATTTTATCCAAAATGTCCAAAAAAGCAAACATTTTTTCAGGTCGGCTGTCTTTGAAGTAGACAAGTAGCTGGGCTTGTGGTTTCATTTTATTGAAAATAATTTGAAAACTTTTTTGTAAATTTTCAAGATACATTTTTTCATCACTTTGGTAAATTTCACGTTGCGAAACAATAATTTCGTCTTCAAAATTTGCTTTATACCCACAAAAAAATTCCCAAATTTTAGCATATTCTGAATACGCCACTTGGTCGAAATAAGGCGGGTCTGTTAGAACAAAATCAATAGAGTTGTCGGGAATTTCATCTGTGATACCTTGTAGAGGTTTGTTTATAAGCAAACATGTACCACCAAAAGCATATTTTAGCTTTTCAAAACTTTCCACTTCTTGGATTTGTCCCTGCCCAATTTGTTTTCTTAAAGATTGTACTTTATTGAGCATTGTTATGAAAATGTTTCTATCTACCAAATCTGTTTTAGGCAACCAAAAAGGAAATTGCGATTGAGATTTAGTGTCAGTGAGTTTGCAGAGTTGTAAAATAGAAGAAAGAATAAATTTTAAATTTTCATTATTTTTAATTTTTTCTTTAAGTTCAGATAAAATAAAAAAATTAATAGGACTAAAAATATCAGATAGAAACATGTTATCTTTAATTGCAATACGACTGTTTTTAGTTAATAAAGGATTTTTAAAGTTTTTTATTTGTTCTTTTAAAGAATTATAGTTTTTTAAATAAATGTCTATAGTTTCAGGATAATTTTCAGAAGTAAAGCGGTTGCCTTGTGCATCTTGCAAGTGAATAATTTTGATTTTTGGATTTTCTTTATTATCAAAAATAAGTTTTACGAACTCTAAAGTTTTTCCATCATTACAATTATAATGATAAATTTTATTGAACTGTATTTGTAATTCTTTTATTTCATTTTCTAACTGTTCAATAAACTGTGTATCAATATTTTGAAGGTTAAATTTTGCAATTTTGTAAGGCATTTCATTAATGTCTATACCTACAAATTTAAACTTAGTATTTCTAATACCATACAAAGACGAACCACCACCTAAAAAACCATCAAGAATAATTGCATTATCTTTACAATATTCTTTATATATTTGGTTTGCGATAGCTCCACTTTTTTGAGACCAATAAAATTGAACCCCATTGATAATTTCAGGACTACTTTCTTGATTTTTGGTAGATAGATTGACAAAATTTTCCCAAACTTCGTTTTGGATAATTCGCCTCGCCCCACCGATTTTTACCGAAGGGATAAGTCCTTGTGAAATGTATCTTTTTATAGATATTTCAGCTACATTTAACAATTTAGCAGCTTCTTTTATTGTTAGAAGCGTCGGCTGTGTGGAGTGTTCGCTCATTTTAGTATCAATTAGTATCATTACGACACAAACATAATGCTTTTTTTACAAACATGCAACACTTAGGCTGACTAAATCAGAAAATATGAAGACTTGGCAAGACTTATATGCAAGTAGCACAATTCGACATCTACGACCAAAACGCCTCCGCACCCTTCTTCGACCCCGAATGGATGTTCGGAATCAAAGACGGGTTTGATATTGTTATCGGAAATCCGCCCTATGTGCAGTTGCAAAAAATTAAGGAGCAGCAGGCGGCACTCGAAAGGCAGGGCTACCAAACTTATACCAAAATGGGCGACCTATATGCCCTTTTTTACGAAAAAGCCAACCTCCTACTCAAAGAAAATGGGACGCTCGCCTATATCACCTCCAATAAGTGGATGCGGGCAGGATATGGCGAAAAGCTAAGGGCTTATTTGGCGCAACACACACAGCCCCTACAACTCATAGACCTTGGCGCAGGCATCTTCGAATCCGCTACCGTAGATACCAATATCCTTATCGCTGCCAAAAAAACAAAGCCCGACACACAAATTCCGCTCAAAGCACTCACACACCAAAACAAAAAAATCGCTATCAAGGAAAATTTCCAAAAAAATCATATCCTACTAAAAGTACCACAAAAAGATGCTTGGACTATCGCAAACCCCTTAGAACAGCGAATCAAACAAAAAATAGAAACCTGCGGAAAACCACTCAAAGACTGGGATATTGCCATTTTTAGAGGCATCACAACAGGCTACAACGAAGCCTTTGTCATTGATGCGCAAAAAAGAGCCGAACTGATACAAAAAGACCCCAAATCGGCGCAAATTATCAAACCCCTATTGAGAGGGCGCGACATCAAACGATACAAAGCCGAATTTGCCGACTTGTATTTGATAAATGCGCACAATGGCATCAAAAGTATTGGACTTTCTAAAATAGATATTCCAAAAGACTACCCCGCCATTTACGAGCATTTAAAGACCTTTCAAATACCATTAGAAAAACGACAAGACAAAGGCGACCATTGGACAAACCTTAGAAATTGCGCCTACTTGCAGGAATTTGAAAAGGAAAAGATTGTGTTCAATAAAGCATCGAAAGAAAAAGCATTTGCTATTGATTTATCTAAGTCTTACCTTCAAAACACAAGCTATTTGATTTGTTTTAAACATATATTTTATTTAATTTCTTTGTTAAATTCAAAATTGATTGATTTTTCATTTATGACCTTTTATCAGGGAGGCGGTATTGAGGGAGAAATAACAGTACAAGCATTAGAACAAATCCCTATCCCCGATATTTCCGCCGCCTCACGTCAGCCCTTCGAGGATTTGGTAGATGTGATATTAGCCAAAAAGGAGCGTGGGGAAGATACGCAGGCAGAGGAGTCGGCGATAGATGCGCTGGTCTTCGCCTTGTATGGGCTTGATGCAGAGGAAATCGCCTATCTTTCCCAACCGTCGTCGAGGGCGTTGCCCATAGGCGAGGTTTTTTCGAAGAAGAAGTAAAAAGAAAAAAAGAAAAAAAGAAACGCCTCGGCGACGGCTTTAGCCTCGCCGACGGCTAAAAAAAAACCTATAAGATTTTGGTTCTTATAGGTTTTCGCATTTTTGGTGTCGTTAGAATGGGCAGAAGGTCAAAAAACGGAATTTTGTGCTTCGCGCAAAGTTTCTGAACCCCCACCCTGCCCTCTCCCCATAGGGGAGGGTTCGAAAGCCAAATCATTTTTTTATGCTCGCATAAAAAAATGATACCGAATAAAAGCCCCTCCCTTTGGGGGAGGGGTTTGGGGTGGGGTGCATTTAAGGTTTTTATCGTTTGAAGGCGGTCTAAACCTAAGCGGTTGCGGTTTTCTTCTTGATAGGATTCCAAGGTTTTACCTCGTCGGAAGTGAAGGCTGCCGCCAAGTATTCGCGATTGAGCATCGCGATATAGTCTTGCGAAATTCCTTTGGGACACTCTGCCGAACACGCGCCTGTGTTGGTGCAAGAGCCGAAGCCTTCTGCGTCCATTTGTGCGACCATGCGCTCTGCGCGTCGTTTGCGCTCGGCTTTGCCTTGTGGCAAAAGGGCTAATTGAGAAACCTTTGCCGCTACAAAAAGCATCGCGGAGGCGTTCTTACAAGCCGCCACACAAGCTCCACAGCCGATACAAGTAGCGGCATCAAAGGCTTGGTCGGCAATATCTTTGGGAATTAGAATCTCATTGGCATCTCTGGCACTGCCCGTAGGGACGCTCACAAAGCCGCCTGCCTGCTGGATTCTATCAAAAGACGACCTATCTACCATCAAATCCTTGATAACAGGAAACGCCGAGGCACGCCAAGGCTCGATGACGATAGTTTCGTTGTTGGAAAATGAACGCATGTGGAGCTGGCAGGTGGTGATACCCTGCTTAGGTCCGTGCGGTCTGCCGTTGATATACATAGAGCAAGCACCGCAGATGCCTTCCCTACAATCGTGGTCGAAAACGACAGGTTCTTTGCCTTCATGTACCAATTTTTCGTTCAGAAGGTCAATCATTTCTAAAAACGACATATCCGAAGAAACATTGTCGATTTTATAGGTTTCGAACTTGCCTTTATCGTTGTTATTTTTTTGTCTCCAAACTTTGAGAGTATAATTGCGGAAGTCTTCAGCCATGGCGATAAAAGTTTTGAAGTGGGATTACGAATAGAATTGAGAACCTATAAGGGTTGAATCCTTATAGGTTTGTGCTATCTTATTTATAGCTACGCTGCGTAAGTTTTACGTTTTCGAAGATAAGTTCTTCTTTGTGCAAAACGGGGTCGGTAGCGTCCATGCCTTTTTCAGGATATTCCCAAGCGGCGGCGTAGGTATAATTTTCGTCGTCGCGTTGGGCTTCGCCTTCGGGTGTCTGATATTCCTCGCGGAAGTGTCCGCCGCAGGATTCGTTTCTATCCAAAGCGTCGAGAATCATCAGTTCGCCCAATTCTAAGAAGTCGGCTACACGTGCCGCCTTTTCAAGTTCGGTATTCAGTTCGTTTGCACTGCCGACCACTTT
The DNA here is from genome assembly GCF_000422585.1 of Hugenholtzia roseola DSM 9546. Lineage (NCBI taxonomy): Bacteria > Pseudomonadati > Bacteroidota > Cytophagia > Cytophagales > Bernardetiaceae > Hugenholtzia > Hugenholtzia roseola. The sequence continues at coordinate 14,208 of NZ_AUGI01000025.1, read as the reverse complement.
GATGTCGTTCCAGAACTGCTCCCGCAATTTGCGCACTTCTTCACGCGCTACCTTCAAACCTTCGGCTTTGCGCGACATGCCACAATAATCCCACATCACTCTGCCCAATTTCTTATGAATTTCATCGGGCGAAGTATTGCCCTTAATGCTCATAATCTTATTGAGGTAGGCTTTTGTACGATTGACCGCTTCGCCAAAGGCAGGGTGCGAAGTATCCTCTACTTTGTAGGGTTCTTTCGCCAAATAATCGCCTATTGTGTAGGGAATAACGAAGTATCCATCGGCTAAACCCTGCATCAAGGCACTTGCCCCTAAGCGGTTTGCGCCATGGTCTGAAAAGTTGGCTTCTCCTAAGGCATAAAGCCCTTCTACTGTCGTCATCAGGTTGTAATCTACCCACAAGCCGCCCATGGTGTAGTGTGGCGCAGGGTAAATGCGCATGGGTTCGGAATAAGGGTCTATGTTCGTAATTTGCTTGTACATATCGAAGAGGTTGCCGTATTTTTCCTCGATACGCGCTTTTCCGTCGCGTTTGATGGCATCGCGGAAGTCGAGATAAACGGCTTTGCCTGTCGCGCCTACGCCTAAGCCTTCATCACAGACGTACTTGGCATTGCGCGAAGCTACGTCGCGCGGCACAAGGTTGCCAAAAGTTGGATATTTTTCTTCCAAATAATAGAAGCGGTCTTTGTCTTCTATCTGATTGGGGTGCTTTTTGGTATCGGCAGGATTGCGCGGCACCCACACTCTACCGTCGTTGCGCAGCGATTCCGACATCAAAGTCAGTTTAGACTGATGGTCGCCTGAAACGGGGATACAAGTAGGGTGAATTTGCGTAAAGCAAGGATTGGCAAAATATGCCCCATGCCGATGCGCACGCCAAGCAGCAGTGGCATTACAAGCCATCGCATTGGTAGAAAGGAAAAAGACGTTGGAATATCCGCCTGTGCAAAGCAAGACCGCATGGGCGGCGTGCGATTCAATTTCCCCCGTAACCAAGTTGCGCGTTACAATGCCGCGAGCCTTTCCGTTTATCATCACTAGGTCGAGCATCTCTGTACGGGTGTGCATCTCCACTTTTCCCGCCGCAATTTGGCGATTGAGAGCCGAATATGCCCCTAAAAGAAGTTGCTGTCCTGTCTGTCCTTTGGCGTAGAAAGTACGCGAAACGAGTGCGCCACCAAAAGAACGATTGTCTAAAAGACCGCCATACTCACGCGCGAAAGGTACGCCTTGCGCCACACACTGGTCTATGATATTGACACTGACCTGCGCCAAACGGTGTACGTTGGCTTCGCGAGCGCGATAGTCGCCCCCTTTGATGGTGTCATAAAAGAGGCGATAGACGCTATCGCCATCATTGCGATAGTTTTTGGCAGCATTGATACCCCCTTGTGCCGCAATAGAGTGAGCGCGACGGGGGCTATCGTGAAAAGTAAAGGCTTTGACATTGTAGCCTAATTCTGCCAGCGACGCTGCCGCAGACGCGCCTGCTAACCCTGTGCCTACGACGATGATGTTGTATTTTCGCTTATTGGCAGGATTGACAAGGCGAATATTGAACTTGTGCTTATCCCATTTTTCTGCTAATGCTCCTTCGGGGACTTTACAATTAAAAGGTTTCATATTCAAGGCTTTTTATACAGATAAAGAATTTGTGGAAAGAAAATGTTTGGAAGCAAGGCATTGCTTTTTTACATGCCAAACATAAAAAACATGCCCACAGGGATAGCAGCGAAGGCAGCAGGCACGATAAGGGCAATAATAATCGTCGCTGTTTTGACAATCGGCGTGTATTTGGCATGGCGCAAGCCCAAAGTTTGGAAGCCGCTCTGTATGCCATGATAGAGGTGAAAGCCTAAGGCTGCCATAGAAACGACATAAAGTGCCACATACCACCATTGTTTGAAAGATGCTTCTACCAGCGTGTAGAGGTCTTTGTTGCCATTGGCATCTAAATTAAGCTGCCCAAAGTGCATCTCAAACCAAAAACTTTTCATGTGGATGACGATAAAGGCAAATACTATCGTACCCAAGACCGCCATATTTTTAGATGCCCAAGAGACACCGGGATTGTCGCCTACTTTGGCGTAGCTTTGCGGACGCGCCGACTTATTGGCAAAAGCCAGCATAATGCCCCAAATGGCATGCCCTAAGATAGAGGCATAAAGAAAATAAGACGTTGCCTTGATAAGGGGGAAAGTGGTCATAAACTTCGCGTAGGCGTTGAAGTCCAACGCGCCTGCCTGACCTTTGAGCAAAATGAGGTTGCCCGCCAAATGCACAAAGAGGAAAGTAGTGAGAAATAGCCCTGTAAGAGCCATAAGCAGCTTTTTGCCAATACTGCTATTGAAGGTACGAGTTAGCCAAGCCATATTGGAGTGGTGTTTGATGATTTTTAAATAAAATTTGACAAAAGAAAAGGGAAGAAAGCGTTTTTGAGTAGTAAAAGAATTGTGTATCGCAAAGGTTTTGTAGTGCCAAACAAGGCTCAAAGGCGATTTAAACGGCGTTTAAAACACTTTCGAGGGCTTTTGCCAACAGCTACAAAAAGCCTAATAAATTTGCATCAAAGGTACGCTTCAAATGCTTTATTTGCAATAAAAACCCCTTTGCAGGCGAAGATTTCATAAAAAATAACCCCTATTTTGAATGTTTCTAAATTGTGAAAAGCCCTTTGTCCCAACTTGCGCCTTTTGTGGGAAAAGGCAGGGGCGGCTTTCCCTTTTTTACAAAATATTTAGTAGCTTTGGCATTTGAAAAGGGCAGCATTGCTTCGGCGTGGCTTGTGTGGGTTGTCCCGAATTTGTTTTGATACCCTTTTGATACTTTATTTACAAAGAGTTGTCATTTCCCTCACCCCTCCCACCTCACCCCTCACCCCTCCCACCTCCCACCTCCCTTCTCACCTTTGTCATTTCCCATCTTGACTTTTTCCGCACCTATGCAAACAGAATTCCCTCCCCTAAACGATATACAGACTGCCGAACTTAATCCCAACTTGGAAGCCCCCATCAGAAACGATTGGAGCAGGGCAGAAATTACGGCAATTTATCAGATGCCGATTTTAGAACTTACCTACCGCGCCGCTACGGTGCATCGTGCCTACCACAACACAGGCGAAGTGCAGGTCTGCACCCTGCTTTCGGTCAAGACAGGCGGCTGCCCCGAAGATTGTGCGTATTGCCCACAGGCAGCACGTTATCAGACCGACGTAAAAGCCGAAAAAATGATGACCACAGATGCCATTGTCGGCAAGGCTGCCGAGGCATGGCAGGCAGGTAGCACGCGCTTTTGTATGGGTGCGGCGTGGCGAGAAGTCCGCGAAGGCAGAGATTTCGACCGCCTTTTAGAGGCAGTTAAGAAAATCAATCACATGGGCATGGAAGTGTGCTGCACCTTGGGCATGCTCACCGAAAGTCAGGCGCAAAAACTCAAAGAGGCAGGACTCTACGCCTACAACCACAATTTGGACACAAGCCCCGAATATTACAACGACATCATCTCCACACGCGACTACCAAGACCGCTTGCAAACTTTGGAAAATGTCCGCAAAAGCGGAATTTCCGTCTGTTCAGGGGGCATTATCGGCATGGGCGAAGCCGAAACCGACCGCATTGGTTTGCTACACACCTTAGCCACTTTGCCCGAACACCCCGAATCTGTACCCGTCAATGCCTTAGTTCCCGTAGAAGGTACGCCTTTGGAGGAGCAGGAAAAGGTATCTGTTTGGGAGATGGTCAGAATGATAGCCACAGCGCGTATCATTATGCCTAAGGCAATGGTGCGCCTTTCGGCAGGCAGAGTGCGCATGAGTTTGGAAGAGCAAGCCCTCTGTTTTTTGGCGGGTGCAAATTCTATCTTTGCTGGCGATAAGCTCCTGACAACGCCTAATCCGAGCTACATTTCCGACCAAGAGATGTTTCAAATCCTACAACTCACGCCACGCAAATCGTTTCAGTAAGCAAATTTTTATATAAAACGATAAAAGCAAAACCCTTAGCATTTTCAAAATGCTAAGGGTTTTTTATGTTATCGCATCTCCGCTATTGCATTTCCGAAAGTTCGAGCCAGCGCAGTTCTTTTGTTTCTAAGTCGGCTAAAATTTGGTTAAATTCATTACTCCATTCATTGATTTTGTCGTAATCGGTTTCGCCGCTTGCCAAAAGTTCGCTAAGTTGTTTTTTCTTTTTTTCCAAATTTGAAATTTCCTTTTCTAAAAGGTCAAATTCCTGCTTTTCTTTGTAGGAAAGTTTGCTGCCACTTTTAGCCATTTCGGGTGCAGGTGCCATTTTTTTGTTTTCCTTTTGCTCCTGTGAGCGGCTTTTTTCTTCGGAAAGGTAGTTTTTGAAATCAGAATAATTACCGGGGAAATCCTTGATTTTGCCCTCGCCCTCGAAGATAAAAAGGTGTTCGGTGAGTTTATCCATAAAATACCTATCGTGCGAAACCAAAATTAGGCAGCCCTCGAAATTATCTAAGAAATCTTCCAAAACGCCCAACGTCGTCAGGTCGAGGTCGTTGGTGGGTTCGTCTAAAATAAGAAAGTTCGGGTTTTTCATCAAAACCAAAAGCAACTGCAATCGCCTTTTTTCGCCGCCACTCAATTTTGAAATGACATCATACTGTTTTGAAGGCTCAAAAAGAAAATTGGTGAGCATCTGCGAAGCCGTAATTACCTGCCCTTTGGCTACTTCTATCACTTCGGCAATCGCTTTGACGGCATCAATGATGCGCTCATTTTCGTTGAAGGTCAGATTTTTTTGTGTGTAATAGCCGATTTTTGTATTATCGCCTAAATCAATTTTGCCTTTTTGGGGGCTTAAATTTCCCATCAGCAATTCGATAAAAGACGTTTTGCCTACTCCATTTTTTCCAACTAAGCCAATGCGCTCACCCCTTTGGAAGGCGTAGGTAAAGTTTTCCACTATCATCTTTCCATCTTGATGGACAAATTGTAGGTCGGAAATTTCGATGATTTTCTTACCCTGTCGGCTACCTTTCAGACTAATTTCTACTTTCTTTTGGTTTAAATTCTGATGTGCTTTTTCTTTTACGTCTTCAAAAGCATCGACGCGGTATTTTGCCTTCGTGCCACGCGCTTTGGGCTGCCTTCTAATCCAATCCAATTCGCGCTTGTATAAATTTCGCGCCTTTTCGGTTGTGGCTTGCAAGTCGGCTTGTCGGGCGGCTTTGTTTTCTAAAAATTGGGCGTAATTGCCCTGATGACGATAAATTTTGCCTTTTTCTAATTCAAAAATTACATTACAAATCCTATCTAAAAAATACCTATCGTGCGTAATAAGCAGCAGCGAAACCTGTGAGGCTGCCAAATAGCTTTCAAGCCATTCTATCGTGTCCAAATCCAAATGGTTGGTCGGCTCATCTAAAAGGAGCAGTTCGGGTTCGGAAAGCAGCACTTTGGCAAGTGCTACGCGCTTTTTCTGCCCTCCTGAAAGGTTTTCTACCAAAAGGCTTGTGTCGTGCAGACCCAATTTGCCCAAAATCTCTTTGATTTTTGCCTCTATTTCCCATGCGCCAAGCCTATCCATTTTTTCCAATAGGCTAAAAAAATCTTCGCTACTGGTATCGCCTAAGCGCATCTTTTGGTCGTAGGCTTGTAGCGTTTGCAGTGCCTCGCTTTCAGCCTCAAAGATGGCTGCCCAGATGGTCTGCCCTGCTCCAAATTGCGGCTCTTGCTCCAAATAAGCCCATTTGAGGTCTTTTTTGTATCCTACTGTCCCCGAATCGCTGCTCTCTTTGCCTGCCAAAATTTTCATAAGGGTAGATTTGCCTGCCCCATTTGCACCCACAATCGCAATTTTTTCGCCCAATCCAATGCCCAAATTGAGCGATTGAAAAAGCTGGCGTTCATTAAAACTTTTACTAAGATTTTCAGCAGAAAGAAGATTCATAAAAAGCGTTTGAAATGATAGAATTTAGACCAAAAAAAAGAATCGGCAAGGGTAGCCTTGTTTTTTGCACAAAAGGGTAAGCCTTTTTGGTAGGCAAAGATACAAAAGAAAAAGCAGTAGCCACTGTTTTAGCTTTTTTTAGGCTTTTTAAGGTGATTTTAAGCCCCTTGTGGCTTTCTTTTGTCGTTTTTTTTTGCGTATTTGCTTCAAATTTCGCTTTCGCCCTTTTGCCCTTCCAACTGCTCATAGGGTCTGAACGACCGCCGTTAGGGTTGGAAGACCCTCTTGGGGCGTGGCTGGCTTCTGTTATATCTCCATTTTAATCTCAAAAAAATGAAAGTTTTACGTGCAGAAAAGTTAGTAAAAAAATATAAAGGCAGAACTGTTGTCAATGAAGTATCCATCGAGGTCAAACAAGGTGAAATTGTGGGGCTTTTAGGACCCAATGGCGCGGGCAAAACTACCTCTTTTTATATGATTGTGGGCTTGGTCAAACCCAATTCGGGGCATATCTATTTAGACGACCAAATCATTACCGACCTGCCCATGTACCGTCGCGCCCAATTTGGTATCGGCTATTTGGCGCAGGAAGCCTCTGTTTTTCGCAACCTGACCGTAGAGGAAAACATTTTAGCACCCCTGCAAATGATGAACCTGAACAAAGCCGAGCAGCGCGATACAATGGAATCGCTCATCGAGGAGTTTCGCCTGCAAAGGTTTCGCAAAACGAAGGGCAAATTGCTCTCTGGTGGCGAGCGCAGACGCACCGAAATTGCACGTGCTTTGGCTACAAACCCCAACTTTATCCTCTTAGATGAGCCTTTTGCAGGCGTAGACCCTGTGGCTGTGGAAAATATCCAAATGCTGGTTGCCAAACTCAAAAATAAAAATATCGGCGTGCTTATCACCGACCACAACGCCAACGAAACCCTTTCTATCACCGATAAGGTCTATATTATGTTTGAAGGCAAACCATTTGTATCAGGCACGCCCGAAGACATCGCCGTCAATGAGGACGTAAAGGCGCGTTATTTTGGTAGGCAGTACGAATACAAGCGCAAAATCTTTTCTTTTGAAGACGAAGAAGCCTTTTAGAAGAGGCGAAAAAGAGGGCTAAAAGTAGGCTTTGATACTATTAAAATCTTACAAATTCTAAAAAAAATACTATGCTAATCTTTCTTAAAAAACACTTTTTTTTGTATTTTCCTATTCTTTCGCTCTTTTTTTTAGGATTTGCGATACCACCTAAGGCAGCGGCGCAGTTGCTTTGGGAAATCAAAGGAAATGGCTTGAAAAAAAGTTCTTATCTTTTTGGTACGATTCACATGGGCGAAAAACGCGCCTATGCACACGTAGAAAAGGTGATGCCCTATATAGAACAGACAGAGGTCTTTGCAGGCGAATTAGACCTCAATCTCAATGCCTTAGAATCGGTTTCTGCCATCATGCCGCTTATGTTTATGAAAGGCGACACTACTTTGGAAACCTTGCTCGACTCGGCACAGTACCAACAGGTGCGAAAGCAAATCAAAGAAGACATGCCTTTGCTTTATCCAATGGTAGATAAAATAAAGCCTATCTTTTTGATGGTATTTCTTTCCGAAGCAGGCAACCAAAAGCCTACTCTTAGCCCTACGGGTGCAGATTCTACCAAAAAAATAGAACCTCCACTGGATTTGTACCTGCAAGAGATTGCGCGAGGATTTGAAAAGGAAGTTATCGGACTTGAAACATTGAGCGAACAATTAACCGCTTTTACAGCCATTTCACTCGAAGAACAAGCCCAAATGCTTATCGGTGCGATTGAAAATAAAAAGCAGACCCAAGAAAATGAAGGCGTAGATGCCTATTTAGAGCAAATGCTAAACTGGTATGCCGCCGAAGAACTCGATAGCCTCTACCAATTTGCCGTTTCTTCTTCGTCGGAAGAATTTAATAAGCACCTCCTTTTGATACGAAATCAACACATGTCGGAAAGAATTGCGACAAAAATCCGAAACCAAACGCATTTTATCGCCATCGGGACGGCACATTTAAGCGGCGAAAAGGGCGTGATTGCGCTTTTAGAAAAGGAAGGCTTTGTGCTTGTTCCACTTTCCGCGCCTACTTCAAAAAAGGAAAAACAAAAAAGCGATAAAAATAGTAATCAAAATAAAAATCTGGTAGAAAAGGAAAAAAAATGATAGGAATTTGAAAAATCTTAGCCTTTGCACAGTAATTAAGCCAAACCCTAAGTGTCTTCAAGTCGCTTAGGGTTTGGAATTGAATCATGCCTTCTAAATTTTTCTATTAGATATGAAAAAAATAAAAAAACTGATTTTTCTCGCCTTTGGGTTAATTTTCTTGTTTTTGGGTTCAAATCTTTGGCACTTGCAAGCACAAAATCAAACGCCTGATAGGGCAGCGGAAACAGGTTTTTGGCTTCTCGAAGGGCGCGTCTTGGATAAGCAAACGCAGGAGGCGATTGCTTTTGCAAACCTTTATGCAGGGCAGGGGCAGGGTGCAGTTTCAGACGTGAATGGCTTTTTTTCGCTGAAAATAAAAAAAGAAACGCCTTTTGTGCCTCAAAACTTACGTATTAGTTTTATCGGCTATCAGACCCAAAATCTTACCTTAGATTCCGCTTGGCTTTCGGCGCAAACCCTACAAAGACCAAAGGCAGGGCAGCGGAAAAAAGACGAAGCGACACTTATTTTTTATTTAGAAGCCAATACCGAACTTCTTTCCGAAGTCTTGATAACGGACAAAAAAGACCCCGCCTATGCGATTATCGAGCAGGTCTTGAAAAATAAAAAACGCCACAATCCCTATCAAAATCAGGCATTTAGTTGTGAAATTTATCATAAGTTTGTGCTTGTGCCTATCTTCCCAAAGACAGCAGAAGCGGATAGCGTTTTCAAAAACAATCCCCTTTTGGATAGCTTGTATTTGGGTTTGATGGAGTCGGTTTCGGCTTATCACTACCAAAAACCCGATTGGATAGCGGAAGAAATTTTGGCAAACCGTCTATCAGGCTTCAAAGAACCGCGCTTGGCTGTTTTGGCAACCCAACTTCAACCCTTCGCCTTTTACGAGGAAACGTTTGAAATTTTGGAAAAAACTTACGTCAGCCCTATTGCAGATGGTACTTTTAATCGTTATGAATTTGAACTACAAGATACCCTTTTTCGCGCCCAAGATTCTCTTTTTCTGATTCGTTACGCGCCCATGCCACAAAAAAACTTCAACGGACTGACGGGCTTGCTCTATGTCAGCAGCAGGGGATATGCCCTCGAAAATGTGCTTGCCGAGCCGCTTGCTTCTGAAAATAATTTGCTACATTTTAAATGGCAACAAAAATATCAATTTCTAACCTATTACGACACACTTTTGGGGGAAGGCATTGAAAAAAATAGCCGCCTAAAAATTGAAAAATGGTTTCCAGAACAGTTGAATATTTCCTTACAATTCAAATCTTACCCTTCGCCTGATGTGCAGCTCCGCATGGAAGGTAAAAGTTTTGTTCAAAATGTTAGTTTTTCTACCAATAAAAAAAGAAAAGCAGGTCTTACGGGGCTTAGTTTCACAAAAACACCGCTTTCTTATACCAAAGATAGCGTTTTTTGGAACAAATATAGAAATACACCCTTAGATGAAAGAGAGCTTCGTACTTATGCCGTCGTGGATAGCTTGGGTGAAAAATTGCCCTTAGATTTGGCGATGAATCTATTGGGCGGTTTGGCGGTAAATCGCCTGCCGATAGGAAAGCTCGATATTTTGCCTCATTATTTGTTTGGATATTCCAACGATTACGAAGGTTTTAGATTGGGTTTGGGAGCGCAATCGCGTTTTTCGCGCTTCTTTTTTTTGGGAGGCGCAGTGGGTTATGGCTTCAAAGACAAAGCCTTTAAGTATCGCAGTTGGGCTACGGTCAAATTTTCAAATCGCGCTCATCTGACTCTTTCCTACAAAAACGACGTAGAAGAAAGTGCCAATAGAAATTGGGACAACCTTTGGGCAATGGCAGACCCTGCCTTAGATTTTCGCCGCTTTCGCGCCTTTCGTTTTGATGCACATAGGCAGTGGGGCGCGTTGCTTAGTTTGCGTCCGCAGCGGTATCTCAAAATTGAACTAACAGGCAGGGAAAGCGAAATTCGTCCGCAATATGCCTATGCTTTTGCTTCGGAAGAGGGGGCAGCTTTGGATACTAACGTTTTCAAAGTCAGGGAGTTAGGTTTTCAAATGCGCTTTGCCTACAAAGAACGCTTCACCGAACAATTTGGAAAAGTAGTGTCTTTGGGTACAGACGCGCCTATCGTTTGGCTTGCCCTACAAAGGGGTATTTTGTACCAAAATTATTGGAAATTGCAGCTCGATTTTGAAAAAACTTGGAAATGGAAAATGTGGGGCGAAACCGACTTATCTTTACAAGTAGGCAAAATTTGGTCGGAAAAAAGCCTGCCCTATCCCTTTCTCTTTGATGGAGGCGGCATCAAAAATTCAATATTTTACGGTCTGAATCCGAAAAAATGCTTTTATACCATGCCCCTGTATGCCTTTGCTGCCGAGCAGTATGCCCATATTTTTTTGCAGCACCATTTCAAAGAATTGCTTTTCAAAACGCGCTATTTTGCGCCGCAAATTTCGCTGGTGCATCATATCGGTTGGGGGCTTCTTTCGAATCAGGAAGCGCACAAACATTTGCAGGTACAGGGCTATGAAAAGGGCTATGCCGAAGCAGGTTTGCAGCTACAAAATCTCTTCAAACTCAATTATAGAATCTACAAAATAGGCTTTGGTTTAGGCGGCTATTATCGTTATGATAGTGGAAAAAGTAGCCTTTGGCGCGATAATGCTGCCTTTAATCTTTTAGTGGGCGTGAGTTGGTAGGCGGGATTTTGCCGAAATTTATAGCCTGCATTTTTGATTTTTTGGCAAAATAGGCTTATCTTTACAGACTATAAATAAAGGGCTTAGAAAAGAGGTGCTTTTGCTGCCTCTCTATTTTTTTCCTTCGCTATCGGGAAAAAAGCCCCCAATAACGGTAAAATAGCCAAAAACAACACCACACCATTCATAAGCCTACAACAACGATGACACAGATAAACGAATCCCTGACCAATGCAGCCCTTTCCAACTCGCCTACTACCGCTGCCTTCTCGAAGGAGGAGGTTCTGCGCGACTACCGTATCGGGTGGGAAAGCCGTCATGCAAGTCTTATCGGACGCAAGGAAGTTTTTATGGGCAAGGCAAAATTTGGCATCTTCGGCGATGGCAAGGAAGTGCCGCAATTAGCCTTAGCGAAAGCCTTTCGAAAGGGCGACTTCCGCTCTGGTTATTATCGCGACCAAACGTTTATGTTGGCACTTGGCGAACTGACTTTGGAGCAATATTTTGCCCAACTCTATGCCCATACCAGCGTGGAGGCAGAGCCTGCGTCGGGTGGTAGGCAAATGAATGGACATTTTGCCACACGTTCATTAGACGAAAACGGAAATTGGAAAGACCTAACGGCACAGTACAACTCGTCGGCAGATATTTCGCCTACGGCAGGGCAGATGCCGCGTTTGGTAGGCTTGGGCTTGGCTTCAAAATTTTTCCGCCAGAATCCCGAATTGGCAGCTTTTCCACACTTTTCTAATAAGGGCAATGAAGTTGCTTTTGGTACAATCGGCGACGCTTCTACTTCGGAGGGGCATTTTTGGGAATCGCTCAACGCCATTGGGGTCTTGCAAGTGCCTGTCGTGATGTCGGTCTGGGACGACGGCTACGGCATTTCTGTTCCTAAAAAATATCAGACCATCAAAGAGAGCATTTCAGAGGCGTTGATAGGTTTTCAGCGTACCGAAGAAAAGGCGGGCTTCGAAATTTTTAAGGTCAAGGCTTGGGATTATCCTGCTATTTGTAAGGTCTATAAAGATGCGTCCCTTTTTTCACGCCTGCATCATATTCCTGTCCTGATTCACGTAGAGGAAGTTACGCAGCCGCAGGGACACTCTACTTCGGGTTCGCACGAGCGATACAAAACCAAAGAGCGTTTGGAATGGGAGCGCGAGTATGATTGTTTGGTGCAGATGCGCAAATTTATCCTTTCGCAGGGATTGGCTACCGCCGAAGAACTGGAATACATAGAAAAAGCGGCGCAAAATAGAGCCAAAGAAGCCCGCAACAACGCTTGGAACGCCTTTGTGCAGGACATGAAGCCCGACCATGAGTCGGCACTCTTTTTAATAGAAAGTGCCAAAGAAGTTTCTACTACCCAAAAAGAAAGTTTGGCACAGATTCATCAAAAATTGGCTGCTACCCTTAATCCCATGCGTGCAGATGCCGTAGAAGCAGTTAAGGCGGCTATCTATGCCTTGCGTTTTGAAAGGGCAAATCCTTATTTAGCCGAATTGAGAGCTTGGGTAAAACGCACAGCCGAAGAAAATTTTGACCGTTATAGTTCGCATCTCTATTGCCAGACGGAACGCGCCGCCTTGAAAGTAGAAGAAATCAAACCTATTTATTCTCAAAATTCGCCTACCGTAGATGGGCGCGAAGTCTTGCAAGCCTGCTTTAAAGCCATTTTCGAAAACAACCCCTTGGCTGTGGCTTTTGGCGAGGACGTAGGCAGAATTGGCGACGTAAATCAAGCCTTTGCGGGTTTGCAGGAAATTTTTGGCGAAATTCGCATCTCTGACACAGGTATTCGCGAGGCGACGATTATGGGACAAGGTATTGGTTTGGCAATGCGCGGCTTGCGCCCGATTGCCGAAATTCAATATTTAGACTACCTGCTATATGGCTTACAGACCCTTTCCGACGATTTAGCCACTGTGCGTTATCGTACCAAAAATGGGCAACATGCCCCTATGATTATCCGCACACGCGGACATCGCTTAGAAGGAATTTGGCACTCTGGTTCGCCTATTGGTATGATTCTAAATGCGCTTAGAGGAGTCTATGTTGCTGTTCCGCGCAATATGACCCAAGCGGCAGGTTTTTACAATACCTTTATGAAGTCGGACGACCCCGCCCTTATCATCGAGTGTCTGAATGGCTACCGTTTGAAGGAGCAAATTCCCAACAACATAGGTGAATTTACTGTGCCTTTGGGCGTGCCAGAAGTTTTGCGTCAGGGTAGCGATATAACTGTTGTAACCTATGGCTCGATGTGTCGAGTCGTGATGGCAGCGGCAGAGCAGCTTGCCAAGATGGACATCGAAATCGAGGTGATAGATGTGCAAACGCTTATTCCTTTTGATAGAGCAGGCGTAATTATAGAATCGCTCCGCAAGACCAACCGCATTATCTTTGCCGACGAAGATGTTTCGGCAGGTGCGACAGCCTACATGATGGCAAAGGTTTTAGATGAAAATGAAGGATATTTCCTTTTAGATTCAAAACCTATTTGTGTAGCGGCGCAAGACCACCGTCCGCCCTACGCCTCTGATGGCGATTATTTCACCAAGCCCAACATAGAAACGGTAGTAGAGGCTGCCTATGCCCTGATGCACGAGGCAAATCCTGCGCTTTATCCGAGCTTGTATTAGAGAAAATCGGTGTTATTACAACAGTACAGTTAGAAGGTCAAAAAACGGGGTTTTGTGCTTCGCACAAAGTTCCTGAACCCCCACCCTGCCCTCCCCTCATAGGGGAGGGTTCGAAAACCAAATTATTTTTTTTGCATTTATGCAAAAAAAATGATTCCGAATCAACGCCCCGCCCTATGGCAGTGATGTTAAATTCTAAAAATTAGGTCGAATGTAGGGACAAGGCATTGCCTTGTCCGCAGTGAGATTGAAATAAAAAAGGAATGAACCCCACCCTGCCTTCCCCCAAAGGGAGGGTTTCAAAACCAAATTTTATTTCGTGTCAAATTTGAAAAAACAAGGCTTTTTACAGAACTTAACATTACTGCATAGGGGAGGGTTCGAAAACTAAATCATTTTTTTATGCGAGCATAAAAAAATGATAACGCATAAAAGCCCCGCCCTATGGGGCAGTGATGTTAAGTTCTGTAAAAAAAGCTATCTTTGCATTTTCTACTGCGAAACAAAATTTGGTTTATGGACTTTTCTCTCTTTATCAGCCAAATGCAAGACCCTCGTCGTCGGGTCGGGCAACGCTATCCGTTTGATGCGATGATGTGGATGATATTTCTAAGCATTGCTTGTGGTTATGAAAGTAGCCGTAAAATGGCATCTTTTTGTAAAGCTCAAGAAGACCTGTTTGTTCGGCATTTCAAGCTAAAACATGGTGTCCCCAGCCATGTAACCTTTCATAGTTTGCTGTTTCATTTAAATAGTCATCTTTTTTGTGATGCTTTTAA